>CAZQQL010000095.1:0-12072 GCA_964595455.1 uncultured Dehalococcoidaceae bacterium | reverse complement strand
CAACCGCTGACCCCAGCATGCTGAGTAAAAGGATGCTCCGTTTGCTGACGCGGTCTGCGATTGCCCCGCCCCAGAGTGAAAAGATGATCATGGGAATAGCGTTGGCGAGCGACGCCAGACCCAGGATGGTGCCGGAATCGCTGATGCGGTAGACGAGCAGGGAACGGGCCACCATCTGCATGTTCATGGAGGTCCACTGGCCTACCATGCCGGTGAAGTAGATCCGGTAGATGGAGTTCCCGAGCGAACTGAACGTCTTGATACCGGTGAATCGCCGGGGCGATGTAGCCGGCATATCTGGAGCGTCTTCGGTTTTAGTCATATGTGAATATCAGGCGGCAAGTTAATAATATCGGTTCCTGATGAATCCGGCAATGCGTTTTGACCGGATTTCAATGAGGCAGCAGGAGCATGTCCGAAGCATTGCGCCAGAATATCATCTCTTTCTCGTCTTCCGGGATGTCCATGCGGTCGATGGACTCGGCGGTCTCACCCGTCATGCCGAACTTCGGGCCGAGCGGTGCGTCCGTCCCGTAGAGCATGTGGCCGGCGCCGTAGAAGTCGTACCCGCACATCAGGGAAGGCGTGTTGCCGTAGACGGCCGTATCCACGTAGAACTTCCGGAAGTGCTCCTCCGGGTGCTTCAGTTCCGGGTAGATGTTCGGCACCAGCGACAGCACCCATTTGATGCGCTTCTGGAAGAACGGTACCATGGCGCCGCAGTGGTGGACGATGAACTTGATAGCAGGGTAGCGCTGCATGACGCCGCCGGTAACGAGCCGGTACATCGCCGAACTGGTCTCGAACGGCCATGAGAACACACCGATGTCCTGGTCCAGCTTGTCATTGGAGGCCGGGTGTATCCAGATGGGCAGGTCGTGTTTGACCATGAGCTGCCAGAGCGGCTCGAACCTGGGGTTGTCCAGCGTTTCCCCGTTGATGCGGGTGTAGATCTGGACGCCCTTGAGGCCGAGGTCCTTGATGGCGCGGTCGGCTTCCTTGCAGGCCTCGTCGATGTCGTTCATGGGGAGCGCGGCCACCCCGGCGATAAACCGGTCCGGGTGGCGTTCGCAGAGTTCGGCCAGTTCCTCGTTGGCCGTCCGGGCAAGCTCGACGGCGTCCGCGGTCTTCGGCGCGAAGGTCTCCAGCGGGATATTGGCCACGGTCAGGACCTGGAGCACATCCGGGTAGCGGTCCATGAGCCGCAGCCGCACGTCCAGGTCGACGACGGCGGTGCTGCGGAACTCGACGCGTTTCTTGATCTCGGGGTTGATGTCCGCGTACTTCTTCGTGTACTTCTCAGGCATGATATGAGAGTAAATATCTATCTTCATTACAGTCTCCACAGGGTTCGGTATTCAGGCGATATAACGGGTTATATCGGGTAATTATAGGCTTTTTCTGGGCGATTGGGCAAGCGGGGAAACTCTGAGAGGAGACTCAAAACTCAAAGGTCAAAAGTCAAAACCACAACTCAAATCTCAAAACCGTGCCTTCATAGACCTTGCCGTTGAACATACCACCCGGGTAGCGCGGGCGTCTTGCTATGACATCCCTGAACTGGTTTGTGGAACCCCGCAAGAAAGGTTGTTCCTCCTTCGCAAGGAGGAATCAAAGGAGATTTACTCGTCCTGTCTAAATCTCTCTCGGTCTCTCCTTACAAATGAGAGACGACCCATCCTGCCTGCCCAAAATCCACTGCTAAACCTCAACAAACTCCGCCCTCGTGTCATTCCCAACCTGATCGGGAATCCATCTTGATCACTCCATGATCATCCGCGAAGGTTGAGACAGCAGACCTCCCGCTAAAAAGAAAGTGTCAAAATCTCCTTGACAAATAAAGAACACATGTTCTATAATGTAGTTCCCCACTCAGGGACTTTTATGAGAAATATGAGTATGTCGGAAAAACACGGCGTCCAGCGTGGTACCAGCCCCGGACATTCCATTTGGCAAACATGTTCATTACGGATTTCCTGGAGGCTTCAGGAAAATGATGAAGCGGAACCGCAGCTTCCGGATCGAAACGAGCCTGAAACGCCAAACTACGCTCCGGATCGAATCGAGGCCAAAAACGGTATACCGCCTCCCAATCGAATCCAGCCTGAAAGGGGCTTTCGTTTCGCCTCCCGCGAGACGAATCGAGGCTGAAGGGGATTTCCCGCCGGTGTTCTCAGGCTCAAGGAGGATAAAGTTTGATAAACCGTTTGATAAATCGAATCGAGGGCCGCGGGCAGGGATGCCCGCGCTACCCATATGAGTGTATTCAACAGCAATGTTTCCGGAGGCACACTTTTGAGCTTTAACCTGTGGTTTTGACTTTTGACCTTTGAGTTTTGACTTACCAAAACATGGTACCATTTACCCACGGACTTTTCATGCATGACTCGCTTGCAGTAACGTGGCGGGAGTGCCATAATGCTGCCATAAGGTTATGTATTTACGGGGACGGACGGCAGCATGGACTTGACCAGTGTAGCCCAGATAATCGCGTTCGTCGGCATACTCATCTTCCTGGCCCACCTGTTCACCGGTATTTTCAGCAAGACGCGCATCCCGGACGTGCTGCTGCTGATAGCCATCGGTATCTGCGTGGGGCCGGTATTCGGCCTGGCGTCCACGGGGGATTTCGGGGCGGTGGGTCCCATCTTCACGACCGTCACGCTCATTATCATCCTCTTCGAGAGCGGCCTGACCCTGAAGCTGAGCATGCTGAAGACCGCCCTGGGCGGCGCCATGATCCTGGCGCCGTTCAGCTTCTTCCTGACCATGGTCGTCGTGGCGGGCCTCGGCATCTGGCTGGTGGACCTGGAAGTGCTGCCGGCTTTCATCCTTGGCGCCATCGTCGGTTCCACCTCGGAGGCCGTGGTCATCCCTCTCGTCAAGCAACTCAAGGTCAAGGAAGAGACTTCAACGCTGCTCTCGGTGGAATCTTCCGTCAATGACGTACTCAGCATCGTCATCACCATCGCGCTTATCCAGGCTTATGTGGCCGGGAAGTTCGAGGTCGTTACGGTTTCCGGCAATCTCATCGCCTCGTTCCTCGTGGCGCTGGTCTTCGGCATCATCGGCGCGCTCATATGGTCGTCTCTGCTTAACTGGTTCCACCAGATCAAGAACGCCATGTTCACCACGCCGGCTTTCGTCTTCGTCATCTACGGGCTGACGGAATGGATGGGGTTCAGCGGGGCCATCGCAGCGTTGTCCTTCGGGGTGACCATCGGCAATATCCAGAGCATTAAAATACCCATTTTCCGCAAGGATAAGGACCGGGAGCCTATCGGCCTGAACGAGACGGAGAAGATCTTCTTTGCGGAGGTCGCCTTCCTCCTTAAATCATTCTTCTTCATCTACCTGGGGATATCGTTACAGCTCATCAGCCAGTGGTTCATCATCGTCGCGCTCATCCTGACGGCGGTGGCGTTCATCGTGAGGATACCGGCGGTAAAGTTCTCCTTCCGGGAGAGAATGGAGAAGAAGGACATTTCCGTCATGGCGGTGATGGTGCCCAAGGGGCTGGCGGCGGTAGTGCTCGCCAGCATTCCCGTGCAGATGGAGGTGGCCGGCGCGGAGACGATCCGGGACATCACCTACGGCATCGTGCTGTTCAGCATCGTCGCGACGTCAATCCTCGTGCTCTTCCTGGAGAAAACGCCGCTACCGAGCCTGTTCGCCTGGATGCTGAAACCGGTCGGCGGCGGCTCTGATGGCAAACCTGCCTACAAGCCGCCCAAGACAATATCCCGCAAGAAGCCGCTGGTCCCGGCGGGCGAACGCCTGTTTGGCACTGGAGAACCGGTGAAGGAGCCGGACGCGCCGGACAAGACCGACGGGCCTATTCTTCGAGGGTGATGGTGTCCTTCGCCTTGGCGAGGACGGTCTGGACGGCGGCGGAAACGTGTTCCTTGCTGTTCCCGGTCTGTTCGTAATAGCGGGTCAGTGTTTCCAGCGCCTTGTGCTGTTCCTGGTTGACCGGCAGATACTCCACATCCTGGGCTTCGCCCTGGCCGGTGATAAGGACGCGGACCGGGTGGCGGTTCTTGCGCTCTTCCTCGATGAGTTCCAGTTCGACCTTACGGATGAGCCGCGTGGGGACGCGGGTGGTGGCCATGTCACCATCGCTATCCAGGATGAGCAGTCGCTGCATACCGGCGGGGGTCTGTTCATCCGGCTCCAGCCGTTTGAGAAGGAGGAGGGGATAGGCGTAGGACGCCTTGTAGATGGGCATGGAGACCTCGATGTCCCTTTCCGGGTAGTAGGGCAGCCGGTTGAGGACCTTGGGAACGACCTGGACGGGTTTTTCCCGCTTTCGCCTGACCCTGGCGGCGATGATCGCTTCACGCCCTTCGTTGCCCCGGCGGATAATCGGCCCGAGGTATTTGCGTAGGACATAGGGGACCTGCCCGTGGGACAGGGCGTGTTCCAGGATACGCTCGAGGGCCCACGCCTGCTCGCTGTTGACCGGGACGGTGGTCGGGATGAAGCGGCCTTCGATGGTTTCCAGGCCGACCGTGGCGAATCCCTTGCCGTTCCCGCTCTTCTGGCCGGCGTTACGTTTGGCGAGTTCATACACGGACTTGCTCATGACCGAGGCATAGAGGTTGCCGTTAATGTCGCAGTACAACATGCGGATGCGGCCGCGCGGCAGTTTCTCCCCGGCGTATTTTACCGGCTGGAGGAAGATGACGTCCCTGATCTTTTCGCGGCCGAACAGTCCCATACGTAATTACCTGAACACCCTCATGGTACGTCCGGTTCATGTCATTGTCAATAGGTACATGGTACGGTACTCTCCATGTCCGGCTGATGGGGAAAGACAAACTTCAGCGATGGGCCTTCAGGCTTGCGGTAAACCCGGAGGTACGGATTGCTTCGTCCTCCTGCGGCGGCCGCGCAATCACAGCATCAACGATCAACCAATAAAACCGAACTCACCACCGGCGTTCTGTGCTCCGAACTTGCTTTTTATTTTTCGGTCGATTATTATGCCAGCGTCAGGCGTTGTGCCATAGAAGCGGTCCGGATACGGTCTCGCGGAGAATATGAGGAAACGTCAGCTTATCAAACGAGCCGTTGTCATTGCCCTGGCGGCATCGATCGTCATCATCTCACTCGTCTATCTCTTTTTTTCCTTCGGTCGCCCGTATATGGGCATAGTCCTCGAGTATCGTGACGGGGGTTGGGTGATCGAGACCCTGGACCAGAACGGAGCGGCGTGGCAGGCCGGCGCCCGGTCCGGTGACCGCGTCATCGTGACGGACGGCATACCGGCCAAGCTCAAACTGGCGCGGTATGAAGAAAGCGGCGCCGGTTCTCTTCGCTTCAGAGAGATAATGCTGATATCCAATGGAGGCAAGGTACTGCACATCAACCTCCCGGCCGATCCTTCCTGGCCTGTTGTCATCGAGCATCTCGGGTACCTTTGCGTTTCCATCATTTTCCTGGTTACCGGGATATACGTTCAGTTAAAAAAGCCCGGTGATGTAGCCGCAACTCTCCTGTTCTGGTGCGGGCCGCTACTGCTGCTGGGATTAAGCACGACTGCCGCGGCGCAGGCCGGGTTCGAGAGCGCCATACTTGTTTCGATTGCGGCGATCACGCTGGGCCCTTGGCCGCTGGTGCACTTTTTCCTGGTGCTGCCGCAGGAGAGGACCGTATTGCGGCGCGGTGGCTTAACGTACCTCATCTATTTGCCGGCGGTTGTCATCGTTGCCCTGGTTCCGTTCCTGGGGTATGTCGACGGCCAGCCGGATATCGGTTTCAGGACGGTACGCTTTATCGTGATAGGGATCGGGTTCCTCGCGATTGCCGTCGTCGCTCTGGTGAACTATCTGAGAAGGTCGTCAAATCGTACGCGGCAGCAAATGAAGATAATCCTGGTTGCCTCCATGCTGGGAGTATTGCCGATCGTGATATTAAGCCTCCTGCCCCAGGTCTTCAAGTATCACTCGATCATTCCCTCCGGCCTTACCATCATCTTTCTGGCGTTCATTCCGCTTGGTATCGGTTATGCCATGGTAACCCGGCGGCTCATGAACATCGACCTCGTTATTCGTAAAGGCATAATCAAGGCCATTATCACGCTCATTCTCGCTGCGATCCTGGCAGTGACTCTGGCTTTAGTGATACCGACCGGCGATAACGTTTTTGCCACTACACAGCGGATAATTTTCTATCTTTTTATCGGCATTCTAGCCGCGGGGCTGTACGGGGTTTTACGCAACAGTATTGGCAACTTCCTGGACCGGCACATGTACGGTACGCGGTATGACATCAAACGTACGGTCGATAATCTCAACAAGAACATGAGCACGATGACGGATTTCCAGGAGATATCACGGGTCATCGTGGCAACCATTGCGAATACCATCGAACCGCTGGGCATAGGATTGTGCGTGAAGTCGCGGTACGGGTCCTACGAGGTGGCGGCGACCCAGGGAATCTTCTCCGAGATAGCCTACCGGCGAATGCTGATGGAGATGGACGCACAGCGGGACCCGCTCGTTGAATTTCCCAATTTAGCTTCCAGCGTCCATCCCGATATCGAATTTATTGTTCCCCTTAAAGGCATGCAGGAAGAGACCGGGGTACTGTATATCTCCCGCAAAGTGTCCGGGGAACAGTATTCAGTAGATGATATGTACCTGCTGCAGGAGATCATGGATGGAGCGGCGGCTTCCCTGGAACGGACACTGCTTATCCGGGACGTCAGCATGCGGGATACCTTTGTATCCATCGCTTCTCACGAAATGCGGTCGCCGCTGACGGCGATCATGGGTTACACCGACCTGTTGAAGGAAAAAGAACCGCCGGCAGAATTACGAAGGTTATGGGTCCAGCGCATCGCCGAGTGTAATCAGCTGCTGTCAGGGATCGTGGATGAACTGCTGAACGTGTCACGGATACAGTCAGGCCGGACCATACTTAAACTGGAACCGGTCAGCACCAGTGAGTTACTCAGGACCCTGGTATCCATACACGCCCCGGTCACCGACATGCACCGTTTTGTCCTGAACATCCGGGAAGGGACGCCCGACATGCTGGCCGAATATGGTAAGATAAGGCAGGTGCTCGATAACCTGGTCGGCAACGCCATCAAGTACAGCCCTGGAGGCGGGACGATAACCGTTACCGCCTGGTATGACGGACCCCAGCACCGGGTGACTGTCAGCGTGGCGGATGAGGGGATCGGCATAGGACAGGAAGACCGTCTATCTCTGTTCACCACGTTCCATCGTATCCAGCGCCCGGAGACACAGGGCATCCCGGGGACCGGCCTGGGGTTGTATATCGTCAAGAAATGGGTTGAAGCCATGAACGGCAAGGTCTGGCTGGAAAGCGAGCTGAACAAAGGGTCAGTTTTCTTTGTGGCGATACCGGCAGCCGGAGGCTGTCCAACGTGTACTACCGGAGGCATCCCGGATGAAGAAGATCCTGCTCGTGGAAGATGATGAGACGGTCCTCGAACTGCTCAGGATCGTATTCGGCTTCCATGACTGTTATGAGACGAAGTTCGCCAAAGATGGGCCCGAGGCGCTTGACCTTGCGGCGAGGTACCGGCCGGACCTGGTAATTATCGATATCCAGTTGCCGTCCATGGACGGTATCGAAGTCTGCCGGCGCATCAAGACGGACCCTGCTTTACAGAAGTCGAAGGTGATGATGCTGACGGGCATGGCGCAGGACTCGGACCGCCTCCAGGCGGAACAGGCCGGGGCCGACGAGTACGTGACCAAGCCGTTCCATACCTCCGCCATCATGAGTACGGTGGCGAAGCTGATCGGGTAAACAACAAGTTAAAGGTCAAAAGTTGGCCTTTAAAACCCCTGCAATCAAGTCATTCAATGTGCCGGTTTGTTCAGGCCGTCCCACGGGCCATGACGGCGGCGCGTTTCTCCGGCGGCATCTTTTCTATGGCGTAGCGCAGCGCCGTCCTCGGCATGACGGCCTTGCGTTCCATGAGCCAGGCGTAGACCTCTTCGCCGTGGGTTTTGGCGGCTTCCTTCAGCATCCAGCCGTAGCCTTTCTGCACCAGGTCGTCGTTATCCATCAGCAGGTTATCGGCTATCCGGAGGACTTCAGGCAGGAACAGGCCGCGTCGCGCCGGCAGGATGAGCGTCACCGCAGCTCCACGCCGTACCCAGCGGTTGCCGGAAGCCGTCCACGGTATGAGCCGTTCCACGAGGTCCGGGTACTGTGCGACGAGTGAACCGATGGCGTGGTTGCAGAGCGTATCGCACTTGGCCCAGTTATCGATATACAAGTTCAGCCAGCGTTCGAACGTCGTGAAGTCCTCGATCCCGTATCGTTTCTCTATCCGTGCGGCCCATTCGCAGGCGATAAGGGCTTCTTCCTGGTAGCCGGAGCGGAAGAACTCCTCGCACATGGTGAAGATATCCGCTTTCGGGAGGTCCTTCACGCGCGGATAATACTGCGCGGCCAGGCGGTTGACCTCGGGGTTCTTGACGCCGTAGGACAGCAGATCTTCCTTGAAATAGTGGCGTTCGCTTTCCTGTACCGCCGGGTTGGCGCGGGTACGAAGCTCGTTCCTTATCTCTTCAATGATGGCTGTCTCCATGCGCGTATTATAGAACGTCTGACCGGTCCGGCGCCATGCCGGTTTGACAAGGTGGAAGAACCCGGACATAATGCAGACTATATTACTCACCGAAGGAGAGACAAACATGGAACTGACGCAGGCGATCAAACAACGGAAGAGCTACCGGGCATTCAAGCCGGACCCCGTGCCGCTGGATGTCCTGAAAAGAATCATGGAACAGGCATTATGGGCGCCGTCCTGGGCTAACACCCAGCCGTGGGAGTTTGCCGTGGCGACCGGGGCGAAGCTCAAGGAGATACAGGACGCCTTTGTGAAGCGGGGAGTGCAGGAAGTGCAGAGTGAGATACCGCGCCCGTTCGAGTTCCCGGAACCGTTCATCAGCAGGATAAAAGCCCTCCAGCCCAGGGACCGCAAGGAAATGACGCCGGAAGAGATGAACGAGCGCTGGCTGACCAATTTCCGCCATTACGGCGCGACCACGTGCATTTACCTGCTGATCCAGAAGGACTTCTACTTCCAGTCCGGCGGCATCAACTCCTGGCCGCTGTATGATTCCGGTTCTTGCGTCCAGAACATCATGCTGCTGGCGACGGCGGAAGGGTTGGGGACGGTAGCCCAGGCGCAGGCGGCGGTGTACGGGGACATCGTGCACAAAGTGCTCGGCATACCGGATACCAAGGCGGTGGCGCTGGGCATCGCGATAGGTTATCCGGATACGTCCGCGCCGGATTATGCCAACCGGACGCCGCGGGAGCCCCTGGATAAGATGGTCACGTTCTACGGTTTCTGAACGGTATACAAGATGAGTGGATGGGTTACAGGGGCGGGTAAAAGAAGTGAAAAGGTTTTACCCACAGTGCGGGTCTCTGCTGGCGGACTCTAGATTTTTTTGCGCTTCCAGCGGCCCAGACGGAAGTAGACAAAATACATGGCGGAACCGGACAGGATGCCGGCGACGAGCGCCCAGCGTATCCCGAGCACGCCGATGTCAGTATATTTAGGCAGGAAATAGGCCATCGGCATTTCGATGATCCAGAGCATCACGAGGCTGATGACCATGTTCGGCACTGTATCTCCGGCGGTGGCGATGCAGTTCTGCAGTACCGAGGTAAACCCGATGAAAAAGAACCCCGGTGTAGCGATACGGATGAACAGTGCGCCGATCTCGATCAATTCGGGGTCGGAGGTAAAAACCCTGATGATCGGCTCCGCCCAGATCAGCAGGGCAGCGCAGACCACTACCATCAACGCCTGCAGGATACCGACGGCCGTCCAGGCGCTGCGTTCCGCCCGTTGCGGTTGCCCGGCCCCGAGGTTCTGGCCGACCAGGACTCCCGCGCCGTTACCAAGTCCCATGCCGGGCAGGAAAACGAACATCTCCACGCGCGCCGCCAGACTGTGAGCGGCCACCGCCATTGTCCCGAAGGGAGCGATGAGCAGTGTCAGCAGGAACTGCCCGATGGACCGCTGCACGTTCATGATAAGCGCCGGGATACCGATCCTGAAGATGCGGTAGATGATGCCAAGGTCCAGGCGGAAGTCCGATAGGTGTACATGGAGCCTTGTCCTCCCTGAAAGCAGGATATACAGCCCGATGCAGCCGCCCAGCGCCTGAGATACCACGTTGCTCAACGCAGCGCCGCTGACGCCCAGTGGAGGGAAAATCCACAGGCCGAGGACGAGGAACGGCGCCAGGGCTATATGGACCACGCGTATGGCGGCTTCCAGGAACATGGGGCGGATGGTGTCTCCGGCGGACTGCATGATGTAGAGATTGATGACCAGGAGGTCCATGGCGATCCAGCCGTAGAAGCTGATACGCAGGTAGGCATTTCCTTCCGCCACGACATCCGGTTCCAGTCCGAACAGCCCCATGATATGCTGTCCGGTCACGGTCATGATGAGGGTCATGAGACCGCCCCAGGCCACACTGAGGATGATGGCCTGCGCCGCGATGTGATTAGCCCCCGCTATATCGTTGGCGCCAACGTAACGGGCGACCATGGCACGCACACCGATGATGATGCCGAAATCCATGGCCATGACCATCATGATCACGATGTTGGCGATGCCGACTCCGGCAATGGCAGACGGTCCCAGCCGCCCGATCCATATCATGTCAACAAGCTGGCTGAGGACGTACAGCCCCTCCATGACCACCATTGGCCAGGAGAGCAGCAACAGGTTGCCGGCGATCGGGCCTTCCGTCCAGTTACGAGCGGTTAGTGAAGGTTTGTTCTCTTTGACAGCAGTTTTTTCCATGTCAGGATGCACGTGGGCTACGGTACGGGAAAACCGAAAAGAGCAACGCCGGACGGAGAGGCGGCGCGGTAGCGCTATCATCATACTCAAAGCGTGGTAATAAGTCAAAGAGGGCAGGTTAAGACAAAACACCCTGTTTGACATCCATAAGCTGCCAGACATTCATCTGAAAGGGTGGAACCACTGGGCCCCGGTTTTTGCCGGGACGTAGTCTTCTTGCTTTTCGCTGTGAAAACGGGCCATGAGTGGATGGACCGCGAAAATACGGGACTACCTCGATGTCGGAGTTATACTCCGGCCTGCGGGTTACAGAGGCCGCGGGCAAGATGCCCGCGCTACCCCGTTGTGGGAAACGGCACATCCTTCGATGGGATCACTGTGAGCGGGTGACACAGAAGCTCTACTCCGAGTGGTCCATGCCCCAGGCCTTGAATATCTGCTTGTACAGGTCCATTTGCGGGAAATTGGGCCGCATCATCATCTGCTCGTGAGCGAACATGGATTCTTTATCGAACACCCTGAAATTCTCCATGAAGCCGGGCAACCTTTGTGCCGGTATGGAAAACATCATCTCGCCGGCCTGGGCGAGGGCACGGACATACTCCCCGGGGTCGGGCAGATTTACCCAGTACTCATTATTGATGATGGGGGATGTTACCGAATAGGCGCAGGTGAACGGGAACAGGTTGCATTTGACCAGGGGGCGTTCCTCTTCCTTCAGGGACAGCAGCATCTGCCGAAGCTGGTTGGTATCGGAGTAGATGATGACCACGTCCGGCAGGAACGAGGCCTTCTCCAGCGGCGCTGTGAGGATGCCGATGTAGTTGCCGTAATCGAACTGGTCATACGGGTTGGTGTTCCGCCCGCCGGGGGATTCCGGGCGCCGTACCAGACCGTAAGCCATGAGCGGGGCGGGGCACCAGTTGTCTTCCCTGCACATGGCCACGGTAAAACCGTCCCGGCGGGAAAGGGCTACCGCCTGGCACTGGGTCCAGTGTTCTCCTTTGTCTCTCCGCGGTCTCACAGCTTCCGCCGGTATATCCGCCTCGGAAGCCAGCATCCTGACCGCTACCGGGGAAGTCTGGAGGCGCAGCAAATGTATCAGTTCTTCTCCATACCTGTTGAATTCCTCTCTCGTACTCATTTCCAGTCCTCCTGCGGTCTTTTTGTTTATCATAACCGCGCAGGGCCGGCATTTCAGATCGGAAGAGCGTCGTGTAGGGAAAGAGTGTAGGGTAGGGGGGGGTTGG
>CAZQQL010000094.1:0-12124 GCA_964595455.1 uncultured Dehalococcoidaceae bacterium | reverse complement strand
GACAACCTCCTGACTGCTTCCTCCGCCGAGATTTCGCCGCGTTCGAGTTCATCGAGCACATCCTCCCCCCGCGACTGCACAATCTCGACGAACTCGAACCGGGCGGCGATACGGTTAAGACGGTTCTTCACCGTCGGGTAGCTTATGCCGAACATGGTCTCCATGTCCTTGATGGATCCGTGGGCGCGGACGAAGGCCATGACGAAGACCTGGTCTTCATAGGAGAGGTTGGCCAGGGCGGGCAGGGTGAAGCTGCCTTCGATAGCGATGCCGCTTTCCACCATTTTGACCCGTTCCACGGTTATTTCCTTCCCCTGGGTCATCCTGGTCAGTTCTTGCCATTCTTTAGCCATTTCCGGCACCATCCTTGATTTTCTCAAGTCCCGAATTAACTTTCATTATGATTATAGGAGTCTTTGTTCAGTTTGTCAATACCCTTTTAAAGAAAATTTATAAAGAATCATCCAGATATTAAAAAAGTTAATGTGCGCTTTAAGTTTCTTGAATGGTGAGGCGGGCAAGGGGGTGGTAACATACTGCGAAGGCCGTCGGCCTCACCTCCCTTCAAACCGGGGACATGGGTTACATTTAAGACCGGGGACATGGGTTACAGTGATTCCGGGGCATGACCCGAATAACTATGAAGGCGGTCATTCTGACGAAGGTCAGGATCCAGTTATGGCTGCAACCGGGTATGGGTATCAGCAATACGCGAACCCACGATAGATTCCCGATATCTCGGGAATGACACGGCGGGAAAAGTTTGTTGAGAACATACATTTGGTTGGGGGCGGAGAGGCCGCGGGGATGAGAACGCTGCACGGCTGCTCCCGGCGTCACCGGGCGAAAGAGATATACTACGGCGACCGGATTCTCAGGGCGTTCGCCGCAGGCGAACGCCACAGAATGACAGTGAGGCAGGGGAATTGGATAACCAGAGAGGTTTACGCAGGCACAGTTTTTACTTTTGAGATGTAGTTTTGAGTTTTGATTTCTGAGTTTTGAGATCCCCTTTTTATGGGTATAAGCGGTCTCGGGTACGATGCACGACAGGCGCCGAAAAACCCTTCTCAAGACCCCAACCGTGCCTAAAGTACCATCCAGCAGACATAATGTGGTAACAATGCTTACGTCTGGTATATTGCTTTTTTTCCTGAGACCTATTATTGTAGTTCCGGAGTGCGCTTTTCCCTATAGACGCAGTTGCGCAATTACGCTATACTATACCGGAGAATCAATATGTCGGTCATATGTATCGTCAACCAAAAAGGCGGCGTCGGTAAATCCACCACCGCGGCCGCCCTGGCCAAAGGACTGGCCGAGCTTCAGAAACGCGTCCTCGTCATCGACTGGGACTCCCAGGCTTCTCTGACCATCTCCATGGGCATCAACCCGGAAGAACTGGAGCATACCGTCTATGACGTCCTCTCCAGCACCATCCGCGGCGACGCCCGCTGCTCCATCACCGACGTCACCGTCAAGACCTCCAGCCCGTTCATCGACGTCGCTCCCGCCAACGTGGAACTCTCCCAGGCGCAGCTCGACCTCGTGAACGCTTTCACCCGGGAAATGATGCTCAAGGACATGATCGCACCGGTGCGCAAGGAGTACGATTACATCCTTATCGACTGCCTGCCGAGCCTGGGACTGCTGACCATCAACGCCCTGGTGGCGTCGGACAGCGTGCTGATACCGATGCAGGCGGACTTCCTGGCGATGAAGGGCCTGGCACAGCTCCTCAATACCATCATGCGGGTGCAGGAGCGGCTGAACCGGTCGCTGGAGATCCTCGGCATCCTGTTCACCATGACCAATACGCGCACGCTCCACAACCGGGAGGTCATCGAGGTCACCAAGCGGGCTTTCGGGGACAAGATCAGGGTCTTCGATACGACCATTCCGGTCAGCGTGCGGTTCAAGGAAGCCCCGGCCACGGGCATGACGATCCTGGATTACGCTCCGAAATCGGACGGGGCGGAGGCCTACCGTAGTATAGCTAAAGAGGTGCTGCATGAAACGGGCTAAGATCACGGAAGAACTGGCTTACGGGAGGTCCGCCCTGGACCGTTTGACCGGCGCCCCGGCGGAAGCAGAGCCCGCGGAAGCCCCCGCGGTCGAGCCCCCTCCCGCGCCCCCGGAAAAGCCGAAGTCCACCATGATCAAGCTCTCCGTGTTCGTCAACCGTGAAGAAGACGCCTACCTGGAAGCGCTGGCCTCCACCGCCAAGTTCAGCGGCGGCAAGAAGCTGAGCAAGACCAAGATCATCGAGGCCATGGTCCGGGCGTTCCGGCAGACCAACCTCGATGTGCGCGGCGTGAAGGACGACAAGGAACTCCTCAAGCGGGTCAGCGACCAGCTGCGATAGGCGCGTACTGCCCCCTGCTTTTCTTTGGTTATCAAAACCTCGTGTGCGGCCTTTGACTGGCTTTCCTGCTCATTTTGGGGCTTCTAGAGAGGTACCGGACGCTGGAAGCCTGCGTACCCTTGACTGGTACAAAAACCCGTGCTATATTCAGCGCTATGTCGCTGATTGCGGACGTCGTCTGGTATTACGCGGAGCGGGCCCACATTTACAACCGCACCGCCGGTTTCCTCGATGCGGAAGCCGAGAAGCTCCGCGAGCCTATCAAGGCCCGGGACCGCGATTTCTTCCGGGGCCGGAACGTCCTGGAGATAGCCTGCGGCACCGGCTACTGGACGGCCGTCATCGCTGAGACAGCGGCTTCGGTCACGGGCATCGACATCAACGCCAGGATGATCAAACAGGCCTGCAAGCGGTGCATCTGTTTTCCCAACGTGCAGTTCCGGATAGCGGATGCCTATACGCTGGCAAACGTACCGGCCGGCTTCGACAGCGCGGCGGGGTTCTGGTGGTGGTCGCACATGCCGAGAGCGGCCGTCCGGACCTTTCTCACCGCGCTGCACAGCAAGCTCGCGCCCGGCGCTACAGTCAGGTTCGTCGACCACCTGCCGTACCCGGGATTCAACCGCCGAACCAGTGAAAGCGGAGACACGCTGGAAGAACGGAAGCTGCCCCTGGGACGGAAAATCTACATCGTGAAGAATTTTCCAACACAACAGGAAGTGAGGGACGCGCTGGCAGACTACGGTGAAGGAGTGACGTACACGGCAAGAGACTCCGAAAACAGCTGGGAAGTCACCTACCGGACGTCGGTGAAGGAGCCGCCCGGCATTCAATCGTAGATGAACTGCAGGACATGCACATCGAGCAGGAGGCCGAACTTGCGCCCCACCTCCTTCATTGTCCCGATATGCGTGAAACCCAGTGATTCCGTCAACCTGAGGCTGGCCTCGTTACCCTGGGCGATACGGGAGATCAGGGTGTGCAGACCGGCTTCTTTCCCGGCCTTGATGATAGCTTCTGCCAGCTTCCGGCCATACCCCATGCCGCGTTGATATTCCTCGACGTAGACGGCGATCTCCGCTGTGTCCGCATAGGCCAGGCGCTCCGAGTATGCCGTCAGTGCGGCCCATCCCGCAATCTGGTTATTCTGGTCCGCCACGATGACCGGGTGGCGGCCGTCGTGCGCCTCGAACCAGTTCCGGCGGTCTTCCAGGGTCTTCGGTTCGGTATCGAACGTGGCGGTGGTGGTCAGGATAGCCTGGTTGTAGATGCGCGTGATGGCGGGAAGGTCGTCGTACGTCGCGGGCCGGATGGCGTAATCGTTCATGCTCCAGTGTAGCACAGGCATCGTTACGGGAGTATTACGGAAAGCCGTTATGTACCGGCGGGAACGCTGAGCGTGCCGGTGGAAGCGGCGCGACTGCCGAGGAACTCCAGGACGAGCACGTTGAACCGGTCAGGATGTTCAAGCTGGGGCATGTGGCCGCAGTTATCGAATATCTCCAGCCGTGAGCCGGGTAGGCGCTCATGGCAGATATGGGCGTGCTCGACGGGGATGATGCGGTCCTGCCGTCCCCAGATTATCAATGCAGGCGCGGTGACGGACCCGAGGCCGGCCGCCAGTTCCCGGACCAGTCCCCGGCGCTGGCCGCGGATATCGATGCCGGCGCGGATGGCCCTCAGCAGGGCTTTCTTCGCGCCCGGCAGCGCCATGAGTTCATAGCCAAGGTCGATGAGGTCTTCGGTAATCACAGCGGGGTTGTAGAGGACCTTGCTCCAGGTGGCGGCGCTGGCGTCGCGGGTCGGGCGGATGAAGAGTTCCCCGAGGAGCGGGAGCGAGCAGACCTTGAAATCGTTGATGACCTCCCGGCCCATGCCGGCGGTATCGGCGAGGACGAGCTTTTCGACCCGGTCCGGGTTATCCACGGCGAACTTGAGCGCCAGCCCGCCGCCGAGGGAATTGCCGGCCAGGGACGCTTTTTCAACCTCGAGGGCATCCAGGAAGTCGCCGAGGAACCGGCTGAGATCGTAGAGCGACCGCAGAAGCGGCGTCTTACCGGAACGCCCGAAGCCCGGCAGGTCCGGCACGAGGACCCGGTAGTGCTCCGCCAGCGGGAAGACGTTCGGCAGCCAGTTCTCGGCAAAGCCGCCCAGCCCGTGAACGAGCAGCAGCGGGAAACCGTGCCCTTCATCCCAGTAGCGGACCCTGGTCTGGGCGATGTCGATATAGCGGTCCTGGGGAGCTTTCATATGATAAAGTATAGCACTATTACGTTTTAGCGAACTATGGGAGCGGGATAGCTTACGTGGTGGGTTGGGCAGCGCTCCACTCACCTTACTTGCCTAGAAACGGAAGCTGTTGTTCCGGAAGACGTCTGTGTAATTCCTGAGGTCCTTGTAGGTATCGGCTTCTTCTTTTTCCACCTTGCGGTAGGCTTCGGGCTGCTCCTCGAAGAGGCCGCGGGCGTTGGTGACGGACTTCTTGGTTTTGCCGGGTTTGATGCTGCTTTTTTCACCTTTGTTTTTCCGCATGACGGGCAACCGCCTTTGGGTACTGTTATCATGAGCGTAATACCATGGAAAGGGCTTGTCAAGGGGTGAAACGTATCGGTTAAGGGAGGTCGCGGGCAAGATGCCCGCGCCTCTCTGTAAACGGAGAGGGAAACGAAGGGTGAGGTCGTACTCCACTCTCCCGCCTCGTGTCATTCCCGACTCGATCGGGAATCCACCAGCGGAATCCCAGGATCGGCTTAAGGAACCCAGCACGATTGGTTGTCTCTCGTTAGCAAAAGCCCGTCCCGTAATCGATACGGGAAGGGACCAAAGGAGATTTAACAAGCCTCCCCCACCCAAAAAAGTGACAAAATACCCTTGACAAATATAGAACACATGTACTATTCTCATTCAGCGCCATCCATTTCCCTCCTGTCAATAGACGGGACTGAGGTAGCAAAAGAAAAGGTTCACGGAACATGAACAAATCCAAACGCAAACGCGGCGGCCAGCCCGGTAACCGCAACGCCGTCAAGCACGGCTATTACTCTCAGGCCTTTAAAGAAGCTGACCAGGTGGACCTTGATATGGCCGCCGGCGTTGAAGGCTTTGATGAAGAAATCGCCCTGTTACGCTTCAAGATAAAGAAAGCCATGACGGAAGATAATGCCGCGGACTTGATGCCCCTCGTCAAAGCGGCCGGGGCGCTGGAAAAACTCATCCGTACGGACTTCAAGATAAACGGTAAGAAGTCTGACTCAATTGAGTTATCAAGAAGAAAGGTGAGAATCATGATCGATACGCTGAATGGAAGCGTTCTTGCCTATCCGCTCATCAAAAGGTGGTGCGGATACGTGGATGATGAAAACAACGGTAATCAAAAAACGGATAACCCAAAAAATGAACCTGACTTTCCATAAAACGAAAAACGAAAAAACGAAGCTGCTCGCGCTCGCTTCGTTTGATGATAAAAAATTACGAAAAAACGGTCCGGGTGCGGCGCGGACAAAGACGCCCGCGCCCTCCCGGTTCATTGAACTTACTTTGTTTTGATCCCCAGCTCCTTGAGCTTTGCCGGCGTCGGAACGCCGTTCTTGTCCCAGCCCCGCGCGGCGTAGTACTCGTCCAGCATAACGTCGAGGTCGGCCTGGGGGATGAACGCTCCTTTGGAGTTGCCTTCCTTGATGGCCTCGGTCATGATGCGCTTGGGGAAGGTATCGTCCTTCCGCGTGAAACCGGCCCCGATATTGAACAGCTTGGCCACATTGTTCAAGCGTTCACCGATTTTGGCGATGTCGTCCTCGGTGAAGTCGGTCCCTGCCGCGGCATTGACGAGGTCCGCGGTGTTCCGGCAGGCGATGCCCGGCACGGCCATGTCCATGAGGAAGGCGCACATCGTGGCGCAGTCGCAGGTGACAGAGCGGATGTCCTGGTTCCACTTGGTCAGCCGGCCCTTGCCTTCGATGGCGAGGCGGTCGACCTTCTCCGGGACCGGGACGTCGAAGATCTCCTGGAAGGCGTAGCCCCGGTTGTGGTCGGCGCCGGTGTAGGCGGTAGCGTAGCTGAGGCCGTGGGCCTTGGCGCCGCGGACGTCGTAGGCGGGAAGTTCCAGCCCCTTGATGTTCATGGCGTAATCCGAAGTGCCCTGGCCGACCTGCTCGGCGGCCCGCTTCGTGCCCTGGGCGAGCAGCTTGCCGAGGCCTTCCTCGTAGGCTATCTTGCGCAGCATCTCGATCATCGCGGCATGGTTGCCGAACTTCAGCTCGATGCCGTCCGTGTCCTTCTTCGTGAAGATGCCCTTCTCATAGAGTTCCATCGCCCAGCCGACGGCCACGCCCGCCGAGATGGTGTCGATGCCGTACTCGTCGCAAAGCCGGTCCGCGGCGATGACGGCGGGCAGGTAGTCCACGCCGCACGTCGAGCCAAGGGAATAGGTCGTCTCGAACTCCGGGCCTTCGCTCAGGTACCCGGCGTACGGGCCGGACTTGATGAGCTTGACCTGCGAGCAGCCGACCGGGCAGTCGTGGCAGTGCAGGCGAGTCGTGATGATCTCGTCCTGGGCTTCACGCCCGAGTTTCGGGACCATGTTCATGGTGCCGGTGGCGGCCCAGTTCCTGATGGAGAAGATGCCCATCTCGGACATGGCGTCCACCACCATCGGGGTCCCGGCCTTGGAGAAGGCGGGGTAGAGGACGGGGCTGTCCTTCATGGCCTGGAGCATCGCCTGGCGGGCCTTCTTGAAGGCGGCCTCATCGATGATCCTGGTTTTCTTCGTGCCCCTCACGGCGATGGCCTTGAGGTTCTTGGCGCCCATGACGGCGCCGAGGCCCTTGCGCCCGGCGGCGCGGCGCTCGTTGACGATGCAGGCCAGCGGGACCCTGCGTTCCCCGGCCGGACCGATACAGGCAACACGGTAGTTGTAGTCGCCGAGTTCTTCCTTGATGAAGAGCTGGGTATCGGTCGTCATCATCCCGGAAAGCTTCTCGGCGCTGCGGAATTTGACCTCGCCGTCGTTAATGGCGACGTAGACCGGTTTTTCCGCCCGGCCTTCGACGATGATCATGTCGTAGCCGGCCTGCTTCATTTCGGTCGGGAAATGGCCGCCGGCCAGGGCCATACCGACCGCCCCGGTGAGCGGGGACCTGGCGACGACGGCCATGCGGCTGGCACAGGGAGCGCCGGTGGCTGTCAGCGGCCCGACGGCGAAAAAGAGCTTGTTGGCATCGTCCAGGGGCGGCGTGTCCGCCGGGACTTCATCGTAAAGGTACTTGATAGCGAACCCCGCTCCGCCGAGATAGTCCCTGACGATCTCCTGCGGCAGCGGTTCTTCCTTCGCCGTCTGCGAGGTAAGATTGACCCTGAGTATGGCGCCGGTATAACCACCTTTATACATGGCGGCCCTCCTTGAAGTATTTATTCAGTTGTCCGGCCCGGGGCTGCTCCTGCCGCGGGTCCGGTTTATTATACCAATACGCTCCCGCCGTTGACGACGATATACTGGCCGGTGATGAAATCGGAGTCTTTGGAAGCGAGGAAGACCGCCGTTCCGACGAGGTCTTCCGGCTGTTCGGCCCGCTTCAGGCACGAGTTCTGGACGGTCATATCGGCGTGGTCGCCGTGGCTGACCATGCCCAGGCTGGCTTCCGTGGCGGTAAAGCCGGGCGCCAGGGAGTTGACATTGATGCCGTGCGGCCCGAGGCCGCGTGCCAGGCCCTGTGTCAGCGCGTAGACCGCGGCCTTGCTGCAGGCATAGGGCATCAGGGACATGGCGGCCTCGCCCTTGAACACGTCCGAGGCCACGTTGATGATCTTGCCCCGGCCCTTTTCAATCATGAGCGGGGCGACCGCCTTGCAGACCATGTACGTGCCGGTCACATTCACGGCGAAGATGGAGTCCCAGTCCTCCTTGATGAAGCCGTCCCAGTTCTTCATCTGGAGGCCGTAGTAGATGGCGGCGTTGTTGAGCAGGATGTCCACGCCGCCGTAGATGCGCTTAACCTCGGCGGCGATGGCCTGCGTGTCCTCGACGATGGAGATGTCCGCCCTCATGGCGACGGCCTCGCCGCCCCTGGCCCGTATCTCCGCGGCGGTCTGTTCCGACCGTTCCAGGCCGATGTCCGGCAGCAGGAGCCGGGCGCCTTCCTCGGCGTACCGCAGCGCGAAGGCCTTGCCCAGGCCGCGCCCGGCCCCGGTGATGATGGCTACTTTATCTTTCAATACCGGTGACATGGCATCCTCCTCGTTGTTCAAATCGGGTTTCTTTTGTGTTTCAGCCTCGTCTCAGGTTAGTCGTAGTTCACTGCTTAGACGCATCACGGATTGCTTCGTCCGCCTGAGGCGGGCTCGCAATGACAAATTCTATTCAAGCCAGGCTGTTGGTGATATCGGTGGTCGTGGTGACCCAGCCGAACGTCGCCTGCACGTTGGAGATGGTGGCGTCCTGCAGGTAGTCCGCCCCGATGTTGCCGCAGGCGTCCCGCACCAGGACGCAGAAATAGCCGTGGGAGAAGGCGTCCCGCAGGGTAGACTCGACGCAGATGTTGGTGTAGAGCCCGACGAACAGCAGGCAGCGGATATCGTTGGCGCGCAGGACGGCGTCCAGGTCCGTATTGACGAAGCCGCTGTAGCGGCTCTTGTCGATGATGACGTCGCCGGGTTCCGGTTCCAGTTCGTCGATGATCTGCCAGTCGCGGGTGCCGGGGGTCAGGAACCGGCCTTTGAGGTCCGGGTTGCGGCGCATGGCGGCCAGGCCTTTCTCTTTCCAGTAGAAGGGTGAATCCGGGCCGATAGCGGCGTCCGCCGCCAGGCCGTAGGTCATGCGCAGGTAGACGACCGGCATCCCGTTCCGGCGGGCGGCCCGCACCACGGCGCGGCAGCCGATGGTCACCTGCTCCGCCTGGGGGATATCGAGCTTGCCGAAGCGGTCCATCATGCCGCCTTTCTTGCAGAAGGAGTTCTGCATATCGACGACGATGACGGCCGTGCGGCCGATATCGATGGAAATGGGTTCCGGCTCTGCCGGTATGACCACAGTAGTGTTGGGCATGGTTCTCTCCGGGCAATGGTTCTGCGTGATTTTACACCCGCCCGGGACATGCGTCAAACAGCGGCGCGGAAACCGGGGCTGTTTCTTCCGGTTGTCCTGATACAATGCGGACAATCCAGGGGTGATTATCAGGGAGGAACGGCAAAAAATGCCTGCATTACGTAAAAAACCGCCGTTTTATTGACATTTTCGCGTAGAGAAGTGTACTCTTTAATCTGGAGCAATGAATCCCGTAAAGGAGGATAATATGGCACATGGTTTCATGGGGAAGGTCCTCTGGGTGGACCTTTCCAAAGGTGAGGTGAAAGAAGAACCTCTTGATTACAAAATCGCCCGCGAGTACCTCGGCGGGTACGGCCTCGGCGCCCGTCTTATTTTCAACAAGCAGAAGCCCGGCGCCGACCCCCTCGGTCCGGATGCCATTATCGGCATCACCACCGGTATCCTTACCGGCACAGACGCCCTCGGCGGGTCCCGGTACATCATGGTGGGTAAATCCCCGCTGACCGGCGGCTGGGGGGACGCCAATTCCGGCGGTAACGTGGGACCATTCCTGAAGTTCGCCGGCTATGACGCGGTGTTCTTCCAGGGCATTTCCAAAAAACCGGTCTACCTCTACATCGAAAACGGCAAGGCCGAACTGAAAGACGCCTCCAAGCTCTGGGGCAAAGATTCGTTCGAGACGGAAGACATCATCCGCGCCGATCACGGCAAGGACGTAGAGATCGCCTGTATCGGGCCCTCCGGTGAGCAGATGTCCCTCATGGCGGCGGTCATGAACAACAAAGGCCGCGCCGCGGCTCGTTCCGGCCTGGCTGCCGTGATGGGTTCCAAGAAGCTCAAGGCGATAGCCCTCAAAGGCAGCCTGGAGATCCCGGTAGCGGACAAAGAGAAATCCCTCGCGATGAGGAAAAAGCACCTCGCCGGCATGGGCCCCGCCCAGTTGATGAAAGACTTCGGGACCTGCGGCATGTACAGCATGACCGCCAAGGTGGACGATACCCCGTGCAAGAACTGGGAAGGCACCGCCGTCGTGGACTTCCCCACCTTTGAGAGGATCGACGGACCGGAAATCATTGCCCGGCAGCAGCGGCGCTACGGGTGCTGGCACTGCCCCATCGCCTGCGGCGGCATCATGAAGCCTTCCGAGAACAGTGACTACCAGTGGGGCGAACACGCCCATAAACCGGAATATGAGACCCAGGCCATGTTCGGCGGCAACCTGCTGAACGATAATCCCGATTCCATTATCATGGCCAACGACATCTGCAACCGCTACGGCCTGGACACCATCAGCGCCGGCGCCTGCATTGCGTTCACCATCGAGTGCTATGAGAAAGGCATCATCACCAAGAAAGATACCGACGGCCTGGAGATGACCTGGGGCAACCACAAAGCCATCATCGCCATGCTGGAGAAGCTCGCCAAGCGGGAAGGCTTCGGAGCTATCATCGCCGACGGCACCAAGAAAGCCGCCGAGAAGATAGGCAAGGGTTCTGAAAAGTACGCCATGCATGTCGGCGGGCAGGAAATTCCCGCCCACGATTCGCGCGGCGGCGTCAACTTCGCCATCGGATACATTGGTGAACCGACGCCCGCCCGGCACACCCAGGGCGGTGAAGGTCCGCTGCCGAAAGGCTGTCTGCCGGAATTCGACCACGGCTCGTTAAAGGGGCGCGGCAAGCCGCACGCCATCGGCGCCAGCTACACGCAGGCCTACAACGCCGCCGGGTTGTGCATGATCGTCTTCGGCGACGGGTACGGTTCCGCTGATGACTTCATCGAAGCGCTTTCCACCATCTCCGGCTGGGACTATACCGCCGACGAAGTTATCAAGGCCGGCCACCGCATCGATACCATGCGGCAGGTCTTCAACGTCCGCGAAGGCCTCAAGACCCCGTGGGTGTTCCCGGACCGGATGATCGGCAAGCCGCCCAAGACGGTCGGCCCGCGCGCCGGTGCTACGCTCAATCCGCCGGAACTGACGACAGAGTTCTACGAAGCTTATGGCTGGGACCCCAAGACCGGCAAGCCGAGCAAGGAAACCCTGCTCGAACTCGGCATGGACGACGTCGCGAAAGCACTTTACAAGTAAAATCTCTTGAAACAAAACCAAAGCCCCCGCTTTACGCGGGGGCTTTTTTATCGGGTGAGGCAGCAGTTCACTCTATTGTTATTGCTGTGTTACCTGTGTATAATTACCTCGATACCCAATGCAAAACCGGGAGACGGGCCGAATGGTTGAAGAATACGTGGATGTACGGGACCTGCACAAGAGCTTCGGGGATTTCAAGGCCGTCAACGGCGTATCATTCACCATTCACAAGGGCGAGATATTCGGGCTGCTGGGCCCCAACGGGGCCGGCAAGACGACCACCATCCGCATCCTTTCCACGGTGCTGGACCCGGACTCCGGGGACATCCTCGTCGGCGGGCACTCGGTGGAGAAAGAATCGGAGACGGTGCGCAGCCTGATCGGCGTGTGCCCGCAGGAACTGGCCCTGTATGAAGACCTTTCCGCCTTCGATAACATGGTATTCTTCGGGCGGATGGCGGGCATGGAAAGCGACGCCGCCAGAAAGCAGGCGATGGAAAACCTGACGCTGATGGGGCTCCAGGAGCGGGCCAAAGGGAAGGTTGCCAAGTTCTCCGGCGGCATGAAGCGGCGCATCAACCTAGATCGGAAGAGCGTCGTGTAGGGAAAGAGTGTAGGATAGGGT
>CAZQQL010000093.1:0-12133 GCA_964595455.1 uncultured Dehalococcoidaceae bacterium | reverse complement strand
ACCGTGTTTCCCGTTTGAAATCTGCAAATCTTCATGCTCAGAGTGTAGCAGAGCAGGAGAGGGGATTCAAGCTGGAACGGCCCAAACAGGCTCGTTGATTCCCCTAAAATGTAAAACCGCCCATTTTCCGCGTAAAAACACGTTTTCTAATTGCCCGCCAACGTCGTAGTATGGTATATTTGAGAGGTAATGGAAGAAACGATATCTCAAATCCCTTCGGGAGGGGTAACTTCCCCGAAGGGATTTTGCGCTGGAGCAGTAGCCGCCGGGATCAAGAAAAAGGTTCCCGGCGCTCTTGATTTAGCCGTGCTTTCCGCCGGGAAACCGGTGACCGCCGCGGCGCTCTTTACCCGTAACAAGGTCAAGGCCGCCCCGGTCATCGTTTCCCAGCAGCGCCTGGTCTCCGGCAAGGCCTGCGGCGTCGTCGTCAACAGCGGCTGCGCCAACGCCAGTTCGGGGGAAACTGCCATCCGGGACGCCGCGACGATGGCGGACCAGGCCGCTTCCTGCCTCGGGCTGGAGCCGGACTGCATGCTCGTCGCCTCTACCGGCGTCATCGGCCACTGCCTCCCCATGGACCGCATCGAAGCCGGCCTTTCGAAGATAAAGTTGAGTTCCACCGGCGGTAACGACTTCGCCCGCGCCATCATGACCACGGATACCGTCCTCAAGGAAGTAGCCGTGAAGGTCGGGTATTACACCATCGGCGGGTGCGGCAAGGGTTCCGGCATGATCCACCCGGACATGGCGACGATGCTCGTCTTTCTCACTACGGACGTTCCGGTGGAAGCCTCGTTCCTCAAACAGGCGCTGAAAAAAGCCGCGGACGTCTCTTTCAACATGCTCACCATCGACGGCGATACCAGCACCAATGACAGCCTCTTCATGTTTTCCAGCGGGGAAGCGGGTGGGGAGACCATCAACGCCGGCAGTCCCGGCGCGGAAACGTTCCAGCAGACCCTTGATTATGTTTGTATCCACCTCGCCAAGGCCATGGCGCGGGACGGCGAAGGCGCCACCAAGCGCATCGAGGTCACCGTGCGGGGCGCCGCCTCACTGGAAGACGCCCGGAAGGCGGCGCGGACCATCGCGCTGTCATCCCTCGTCAAAACGGCCGTTCACGGCGCCGACCCCAACTGGGGCCGCGTGCTGGCGGCGGCCGGACGCAGCGGCGTCGAACTCATTCCTGAAAAGACCTGCCTTGAGTACGGCGGGATACCGCTCGTGAAAAACGGGGCTCCGCTCCCGTTCGACGAAAAACAGGTCTCCGATTACCTCCGCAATGAAGACGTGGTCATCGTCCTCGACCTCAACCTGGACGGCCACCAGGCCACCGCCTGGGGATGCGACCTCTCCCGCGACTACGTCACCATCAACGCCGATTACACCACATAAGCTATGAACAACATCACGGTTGTCAAAATAGGCGGCTCGACCCTGGGCAGCCACGATACGACCATTGAAGACATCGTCACCCTCCAGCAGCGCGGCGAATCTGTCGTCGTGGTGCACGGCGGCGGCAGCACCGTCACGGCCTGGATGAAGAAACTCGGCATCGAAGCTCATTTCGTCCGCGGCGAACGCGTCACGGACCTGCCGACGCTGGAAGTCGCCACGGCCATCCTCGCCGGGCTGGCCAACAAGGAGATCACCTCCGCCATCAACATCAAGGGCGGTAAAGCCGTCGGCATCAGCGGCCTGGACGGCCGGCTTATCGAGAGCCGCGCCCGCAACCAGGAAATGGGCTACGTGGGAGACGTTGTTCGGGTCAATACCGGCGTGCTGGAAGCACTGCTCCAGGGCGGTTTCGTACCGATCGTCTCACCCATAAGCCTTTATACCGAGAACCGGCCGGTGGATGCCGTCGGCTATATCAACGTCAACGGGGACCCCATTGCGGGGGAGATTGCGGCTGCTTTGAAGGCCGCGCGCCTTATTTATTTGACGGACGTTGACGGCGTCCAGGATACGAAAGGCAAGCCACTCAGGCGCATCACCGCGGGACAGGCCAGGGAACTGATCGAGACCGGTGTGATCGCCGGCGGTATGATACCAAAAATAAACGCCTGCCTGAGGGCTTTACAAGCAGGGGCGGTTGCCCGTATTATAGACGGCAAGCAGTCCCATGCCCTGCTGAAAGAAATGGAGAACCCGGAGGGCGGCACGACGATAGAGGAGTAAAAACTGATGCCGGACTGGAAAGAACTCGAAAAGAAATACTACATGCAGGTTGTCGCCAGGGTTCCGGTAACGCTGGTCAAAGGTGAGGGAGCCAGGGTCTGGGATGATAAGGGCAAGGAATATCTCGATTTTGTGGCAGGTTGGGCGGTAGACAGTCTGGGACATTGCCATCCGGTCCTGTCCGATGCGCTCGCGCAGCAGGCCAGGACGCTCATCCAGACCTCGAACCAGTTCTATACGGTCCCCCAGGTGCAACTCGCTCAATTACTGGTCGAAAATAGTTGTTTCGACCGTGTTTTCCTCTCCAATAGCGGACTGGAAGCCAACGAAGGCGCCGTTAAACTGGCGCGCCGATACGGGCACCTGAAATTGCATGGCGCCTACGAGGTCATCACCGCCTACAGTTCGTTCCACGGGCGCTCGCTGGCGATGACAGCCGCCACCGGCCAGGAAAAATTCCACAAACCCTACGAACCGCTGCCGGTAGGGTTTGTCAATGTGGCGTACAATGATATAGAGGCCATCAAGGCCGCAACCAGCGCCAAAACGTGTGCGGTTATGCTGGAGCCGGTCCAGGGCGAAGGCGGCGTCAACGTACCGGATAAGGGCTACCTGCAGCAGGTACGGGAGTGGTGTGACAGCAAAGGCATCCTCCTCATCTTCGACGAGATACAGACCGGGGTTTGCCGTCTCGGACCTCTCTGGGGGTACCAGTTGTTCGGCGTTGAACCGGATATCATGTCCCTGGCCAAAGGGCTCGGGAGCGGCGTACCCATCGGGGCGCTGCTGGCAAAAGAAAGCTGCGCCGTTTTCGCCCCGGGCGACCATGGTTCTACCTTTGGGGGGAACCCGCTCGCGTGTGCAGCCGCTTTCGCTGTGTTGGACCATATCATCAAGAATGATGTAGCCTCTCATGTGAAAAAAGTAGGCGACCATCTCATGAAGGGCCTGAACGCGTTGAAAAGTAAACACAAGATCATCGCGGATGTACGCGGCCGGGGCTTGCTCGCCGCCGTCCAGTTTACCGGCGAAGTCGGTATGGATGTACTGAACGGCTGTTTGGAGCGGGGCCTGCTCGTGAACCGGGTCAAACCGGACGCGATCCGCTTGATGCCGCCCCTGATCATCGATACGAACGATGTTGATCATGCAATAAGCATTCTCGATGAGGCGGTGGCTGGCGTAAAGAAGTGACTTTTTGTTAAAATGGGCACGAAGAGACAAAGGATGAAAAAAAGGCTTGGCAGCCTGGCGATTGTGTTGCTGATGCTGCTCGTACCTCTGGCGGCGTTTGTGGGACTGTCTCTCGTGTATGCAGAGGTTGGGATGGCCAAGGAAATCGGAATTCAAGAACCTGTCCTGGAAGCCTGCGATGTTTCGCTCCTGCCCCAGGCGGTTGTCGACGATGCTGCCAGAGTTGCCGGGCAGGTCAAGCATGATGACCAGGAAGCGGCCGGTAGTCTGAAAGACCAGTTGCTGGCCATGTATGCCGAAGCCAGCAAGCTGGACATCGTAATCATCTTCAACTCCGGCGGTCTGGGCTGGAACCTGACCACGGAAACGCCCGGCTGGCAGAGCATCCTCCAGGGTATGAAGGATGAACTGGAGAGCTTCGGGTACAGGACCGAAATCCTCAATTACCGGCGTACCGGTGAGGGTTTCAGGAGCGTGGTCGGAGAGATACTCGAAGCTATCCGTCGTTACCCGAACAAGGCGCCGGACCTGGCGTTCCGCGTCCAGTTCCTGACGGACCATCTGCCTGACCTGAAAATAATCGTGGCGGGTGAAAGCACCGGCACGGTCATCTCGGACAAGACCATGGAATTGCTCAAGGACAAGTCCCAGGTCTACAGCGTCCAGACCGGTATGCCGTTCTGGCACAAACCGAACGTGATGGACCGGACACTGCTCGTCAACAGCAACGGCAAGGGCGAAGATACGTTCAGCTACGGGAACGTGCCCGCCATGTTGTGGACGACGTTCAAAGGCTGGATCGGACTGGCCTCCCCGGACGAGAACCCGGGGAACATCCTGAGCTGGCTCCGCGCACCGGGGCACCACTATTCCTGGCAGTACCCCGGCGTCTATGATGAAATAATCAAATTCCTGCAAAGCAATTTCGAGCAGTAAGCGGGAACAATCGATTTCCGCCTGCTCCCGGAGGATACCGTGAAAGAAAAAGTAGTCCTGGCCTATAGCGGCGGGCTCGATACGTCCGTGCTCGTCAAGTGGATTCAGGAACATTACAACATGGATGTCATTGCCGTCACAATCGATGTCGGCAATGAAAAAGACTTCACCGTCGTCAGGGAAAAAGCCCTGAAATGCGGCGCCCTGAAGTGTGAGGTCATCGACGCCAAGGACATGCTCGTCAAGTATTTTCTTTTCCCGGCGCTCCAGGCCAATGCCCTGTACGAAGGCCAGTACCCGCTGGCCACGGCGCTGACCCGGCCGCTCATGGCCAAACTTATCGTCGATGTCGCTCTGCGGGAAGGGGCTTCCGCCGTAGCTCACGGCTGTACCGGCAAGGGCAATGACCAGGTGCGCTTCGAGGTAGGTTTCAACTCGCTGGCGCCGGACCTCAAGGTGCTGGCCCCCGCCCGCGAATGGGGAATGACCCGTGAAGAGACTATCGCCTACGCGGACGCGCACGGAATCCCGGTACCCATTTCGAAGAAGAGTCCGTATTCCATCGATGAATGCATCTGGGGCCGCGCCATCGAATGCGGCATCCTCGAAGACCCCTGGGCGGAACCTCCGGCAGACGCCTACAAGTGGACCGTCGATGCGGAAAAGGCCCCGGACAAGCCGCAGACCATCGAGATCGAGTTCGAGAAAGGCATCCCGGTCGCCCTCGACGGCGTCCGGATGGACGGCCTGGAACTCATCATGCAGCTCCATGAGATCGCCGGAAAGCACGGCATCGGGCGTATCGACCACATCGAGAACCGCGTCGTCGGCATCAAGTCCCGTGAGGTCTACGAAGCCCCGGCGGCCATTACGCTCATCACCGCCCACAAGGCGCTGGAAGCCATGAACCTTTCTAAAGACCAGTTGCGGTTCAAGCAGAAGGTTGAGACGGAGATTGCGGACCTCATCTACAACGGCATGTGGTTCAGCCAGTTGAACCGGGACCTCTCGGCCTACATACTCAGTTCCCAGCGCTACATCACGGGAACGGTCAAGCTGCAGCTCTACAAGGGGAGTGCCACCGTGATGGGGCGCAAGTCCCGGTGGTCCCTCTACAACCGCGGCCTGGCCACCTACGACAAGGGAGATACCTTCGATCCCAAAAATGCGGAAGGTTTCATCCGCCTCTGGGGCCTGTCCGTCAAGACACAGGCGCAGATACAGCTTCTCGGAGACCGGGAAGGCCCGCTCAGCATTCTCGGACCGGAAAAGGCCAAAGATTAGGTTCATCGCAGGAGATAGGGAAGACAGCGGGTTGTGAAGGCGCAGTTTTGACCTTTGACCTGTAGTTTTGACTTTTGAGTTTTGAGCTTTGAGTTTCAGTTCATTGCTGAACTGACGCGGTATACTGTAGTAATATAGGTGTACAGTAGTATTTGAATGATGCGCCCATATTATCAAACTGATGTCATGGCAGGAAAAACCGCATGAGCCACATCCGCGGCCGGTTCGATAAGCCCGCCGATGACCTGGTGGCGAAGTATTCCGCGTCGCTGCCGTTCGACCGTCGGCTGTACCGCCAGGACATCGAGGGCAGCACCGCCCACGCGGCCATGCTGGCCCGGCAGTCCATCATCACCGAGGACGAAGCAGCCGCCATCATCAAGGGGCTGGAAGATATCCGCCTGGAAATCGAACAGGATAAGTTCGAGTTCCGTAACGAGTACGAAGATATCCACATGGCTATCGAAGCCCGGCTCATCGAACTTATCGGCGATACCGGGCGGAAGCTCCATACCGCCCGCTCCCGCAACGACCAGATAGCCACGGACATCCGGCTCTATACCATGGATGTCATCTTCGATACCGTGGCCGGCCTCAGCCGCCTCCAGGAAGCCCTCCTCGATGTGGCGGAAGCCAACCGTAAGGTTATCATCCCCGGCTATACCCACCTCCAGGTGGCCCAGCCGGTCCTGCTGGCCCATCACCTGCTGGCTTACTTCGAGATGTTCCAGCGGGACATTGAACGTTTTATAGACTGCTTCGAGCGTGTTGATGTCCTGCCGCTCGGCAGCGGCGCCCTCGCCGGTGTACCGTATGATATCGACCGAGAATTCGTCGCCCAGGAACTCGGCTTCCATTGCATCAGCGCCAACAGCCTGGACGCAGTCTCGGACCGCGATTTCATCATCGAATACGAAGCCGCCGCCAGCATCTGCATGATGCACATTTCCCGCCTGGCGGAAGAAATGATTCTCTGGTCGTCCGCGGAGTTCGGTTTTATCGAGGTGGATGACGCCTACGCCCACGGCAGCAGCATCATGCCGCAGAAGAAGAACCCGGACGTGGCGGAACTGGCCCGCGGCAAGACCGGGCGTGTCTACGGCAGCCTCATGGGGCTGCTGGCCACCATGAAGTCCCTGCCCCTTGCCTATAACAGCGACCTCCAGGAGGACAAGGAAGGCTTCTTCGATGTCGTCGATACGCTGATTCCCACACTGGATGTATTCGCCGGTATGGTCAAGACCGTCAGGGTGTACCCGCAACGGACCCGTCAGGCCGCCGGCCGGGGCTACATCCTCGCCACGGACCTGGCGGATTACCTGGTGAAGAAGGGCGCGCCGTTCCGCAGCGCCCATGACATCGTCGCACGACTGGTCAATTACGCCGTTTCCCAGAACAAGGATTTCAATCGTCTTGCCCTGGAAGAGTTCAAGCAGTTCTCACCGCTGTTCGGTGAGGACGTCCGGAATATTACCCTGCATTCATCACTGGCCGCCCGGAACGTCCCCGGCGGCACGGCCCCGAGACAGGTAGCCGTGGCGCTGAGGCGAGCGAGAAAACTGTTGGAAATGGGGAAATGAGCGCATCGATACGAATTGACAACCTCTCCAAGTATTACGGCGATTTCCTGGCGCTGGACAAGCTGAGCCTCACCGTGGAAGCCGATGAGAACATCGGTCTGCTCGGTCCCAACGGGGCGGGCAAGAGTACCTGTCTGAAGATACTCTGCGGACTGCTCAAGCCTTCCTCCGGCTCGGTGTACATTGATGATATCAACGTCGTCGAGCACCCGGAGCAGGCCCTCGCCCACATCGGGGCCATCATCGAAGTCCCGGAGTTCTACGGCTACCTTAACCCGAGGGAATCGTTGAGTTACCTCGGGCGGTTGAGGGGGATGAAAGGCAAACACCTGCAGGACCGCATCAGTGAGGTCATTGCCCTTGTCAAGATGGAACGGTGGTCCAAGACGAAAATAGAGAAATTCTCTCGCGGTATGAAGCAGCGCCTCGGGCTGGCCCAGAGCATCCTCCACGATCCCCCGATATTGATCCTCGACGAGCCGGCGCTCGGCCTGGACCCGCGCGGCATCGTCGAATTCCGCCAGATCATCGAAGAAGTAGGGCGCAAAAAGACCGTGTTCTTTGCTTCCCACCAGCTCGATGAAGTCACCAGGATCTGCAACCGCGTCGCCTTCATCGCGGACGGCAAGCTTCTTCTCTACGCCCCGATGGATGACGTTATCAAGCAATATGAAACGCTGGAACAGGCGTATCTCAAATTGACGGGGGCGTTATGAGCGAGTTGGAAAAGCTGGGCATCGTCATCAACTACGAATTCCTCAAGCATATCCGGCGCATCCGGCTGTGGGTGATCCTCGGCATCGCCCTGCTGGCGGACGCGCTGGTGCTCATCCTCCTGCCGATCCTCCAGGATGGCTATCCGAACAGCGTTCTCGCCATGGCGGCGCTGCTGACGGTCGGGCCTTCGCTGGCCTCCCTTGGCGCGGTCTTTTTCGCCGGGGACGCCATCGCCGGTGAGTTCGAAGCCCGGACCGGCTTCATGCTGTTCACCAACCCCATCAAGAAAGTGACACTCTGGACGGGCAAGTACCTGGCGAGCTACATCGCGGTAGCCCTGCTGGTCATCTTCACCTATATTATCACTGCCGTTTCTCTCTACGTTATCTACAGCGAGATACCCGGCAAGATCCTGCAGTCCTTCGGACTGGCCATGCTGTACGCCGCGGCTGTGCTTTCCCTGACGTTCTTTTTCAGTTCGTTCTCCAAAGGTGCCATGGGCGCCACCATCATCACGCTCGTCTTTCTCTGGGTCATCTCCGGGATACTACAGAGCGTGCTGGCTTTTACCAATAACCCGTACTGGTTCACCATATCCGCCGGCGGGGATGCCATCGCCAGGGTCTATGGCGGCCTGGAGGCTTTTATCGGCGGCTTCGGCGGCGGCGGGGGCAACTTTGAGGAAATATTCCAGCAATCGGTGCCTACCATTGCTGAGGCGGCCTGGGGCATGGTGATATACCTTGTGGTGGGATACGGGTTCGCTGTCTGGTGGGCGAGCCGGCGCCAGCTAGCCTAGGGAATAACTGAAGAAGATGGTGGAAAAGATAAGAAGAAAAAGGCGGCTAGATTTTGGCCACCTTGTCCTGGGTGCGGAGGCAGCGGGTGCAGAGGTTCATGTGTTTGGTCTGCCCGTTGATGGTTACCGTGGCCGGGTGGATGTTGGGGGTCCAGCGGCGGTTTGTCCGGCGCTTGGAATGGCTGACATTGTGGCCGAACATGGGAGTTTTCCCGCAAATATCACACTTCAACGTCGTATCTCCTTAGGAAAGTGAAGACTATTGCATAAATTGCCTTTACATAGTAACATAATGCAACAAGATTGGCAAGAAGTGCATCCTTGGGAGATAACGGAAGCCTTCTGACAAGGATGGTTATATGAGTCAAGTTACCACTGTCGCCGGGCACGAGCTCCGCGAGATGTTTTCCGCATCGGCTTTATGGCTGGAGAAGAGCTCCGCGGACATCGATGCCCTGAACGTTTTCCCCGTGCCAGACGGCGATACCGGCACCAATATGATGCTGACCATGCGCTCAGCCATGGACGAGGCTTACCGCGCCAGCGATAACAGCGCCACCGAGATTTCCGGCGCTATGGCCAAAGGCGCGCTGATGGGCGCCCGCGGCAACAGCGGCGTCATTCTTTCACAGATCTGGCGGGGTATCGCCAAGGGGCTTGAAAAGAAAGAGACAATCACCGCCAAAGACCTGGCGGTAGCCCTGAAGCAGGCCAGCGAGATTGCCTACAAAGGTGTCAGCAATCCGGTGGAAGGCACCATGCTGACCGTCATCCGGGATGCCGCCGGCGGCGCCAAAAAGAGCGTCGATGCCGGCGCCGAAGACATTATCGAAGTGCTGGATGCAGCGGTCAATGCCGCCGCTGAGTCTGTCGCCAATACCCCAAAACTCCTTAAGGCGCTGCGGGACGCCGGCGTGGTTGACGCGGGCGGGCAGGGCGTCTATACCATCCTGGACGGCGCGCTCCGCTATCTCAAGGGCGAGACCGAACAGATGAGGCTCCGCAAGCCCCAGATTATCGTTTCGGAACTGCCGACCACTGTTCCGGCGCCGCAGATGTCGCAGGTGGATGAAGTGCCGTTCGGCTACTGCACGGAATTTCTCCTCAAGGGGGACAAGCTCAAGCCTGAGAGCATCAAGAGGCGACTGCTGACCAAGGGCGAGTCGCTTATTGTTGTCGGGGACAAGAACGCCGTCCGCATCCATATCCACACCCTCACCCCGGGAGTCATCGTCAACATCGCCACCAAGCTCGGGACGATGCACCAGGTCTCCATCCGCAACATGGATGAACAGCACCAGGACTTCCTGGAAATGCAGAAAGAGCGCGGGCCTTCCACGGATACCGCGGTCATCGCGGTAGCGGCCGGAGAAGGGATGGCGGAAGTGTTCGGCAGTCTCGGGGCTGCCGGCGTCGTTCCCGGGGGCCAGACGATGAACCCGAGCACCAAGGACATCCTCCAGGTCGTTGAGTCAGTTCCTTCACAGAAGGTCATCATACTGCCGAACAATAAGAACATCATCACCACCGCCGCCCAGGTCCAGAACCTGACGCAGAAAAGCATCCAGGTCATCCCCACCCGGACCATTCCGCAAGGGGTGGTCGCGCTGCTGGCGTTCGATTACGAAGCGGATTTCAAAGCCAACGCCGAGATCATGGAAAAGGCGCTCGGCTCAGTGAAGACCATCGAGATAACGCAGGCGGTCAGGGCCACCCGGATAAACGGCATGAGGATCCGGCGCAAGCAGCCTATCGGCCTGCTGGATGGCGAACTGATAGCCGTCGGCGAGACCAACCTGGAGGTCATCTACCAGCTCCTGGCCCGGCTCAATATGGAAAAGGCGGAAGTGGTTACTATCTACCATGGCGAAGAAGCCCTGGCGCAGGAGATCGAGCAGATTTCCGCCGCTATCAGCCAGACCTATCCGCATGTTCAACTGGAAGCGATCAAGGGCGGGCAACCGCATTACAGCTATATCATATCCGTAGAATAGACAGAAAGAAGGTGAAAAGTCCATGGCGGTAAAAATCGTGACCGATACCCTGTCCGATATCGATGGCGACCTGATAACCGAACTCGGCATTGACGTGGTGCCCCTTTATGTACGCTTCGGCGAGCAGATGTACAAGGACCGTGTTGAGATTACATCGCAGGACTTTTATCGCCGCCTGGTCAACGAGGCGGCCCTGCCTTCCACGACACAGCCGACGCCGGAGGACTTCTACCGCATCTTTGAACGGCTCGCCGGGGAGACGGACGAGATCCTCGTCATCAACGTGTCCAGCAAGCTCAGCGGCACCGCCCAGTCCGCCAACCAGGCCAAAGAGATGATGGGCAACAAATGCCGCATCGAGATCGTCGATTCCCACCTCGTAGCCATGAGCATGGGGCTCGTTGTAATTTCATCAGTGAAGAAAGCGAAAGAAGGCCTCGGTCTGAAAGAACTGGCCGAATACGCCCGTGCGGCCTGCAAACGCTCTCACCTGATCGCCTACTTCGATACCCTCAAATATCTCGCCAAGGGCGGCCGTATCGGCAAGGCCCAGGGCTTGCTCGGTTCGATGCTTTCCGTCAAGCCGATATTGACCATGCGCGACGGCGAGATGGCCCCGCTGACCCGGGTGCGCTCCAAGCCGGCCGGCATGGACTACCTGTTCAATACCGCTACCGGGATCCCTAACGTAGAACTGCTGGCCGTAGAACACTGTACAACCCCGACCGATGCCGATCAGCTCGATCAGCGTCTCCAGGGAGCTTTCCGGGACAAGACCATCTATCGTTCTATTATCAGTCCGGTCATCGGGACGTATTCCGGCCCCGGCGCGATGGCGGTATCCATCCTGGAAGCTGAAAAATAATGCATGACCGTTAAGATCATCACGGACAGCGTCTCGGACATCTCGCCGCAGATCGCGGAAGAGTACGGCATCACCGTGGTCCCGCTGAACGTGAACTTCGGGCCGGAGACGTTCCGGGACGGTGTTGACATCACCACGGATGAATTCTACCATCGACTCCAGAACGGGGATGTGCTGCCGTCGTCCGGTTCCCCTTCGCCTCAGATATTCACGGACGCCTACGAACAGCTGGCTTCCGGGACCGATGAAATCCTGGTTATTACCATCGGGGAGAAGCTCAGCGTCACCGGCGAGGCCGCCCGGCAGGGCATCGCACTGATGACATCGAAGACCTGCCGTGTCGAAGTCGTCGTATCGGAACAGGCCATGATGGCGGAAGGCTTGCTGGTCATCGCTGCAGCCAAGGCGGCCCGGAACGGCGCTTCCCTGGACGAGCTGCTAAAACTGACGAAACGCAACATGGACCGGGTCGGGCTGCGCATCGCCTTCGATACCCTGGAATACCTCAAGCGCGGCGGGCGAATCGGCAAGGCGCAGGCGCTCGTCGGGACCGTGCTCGGCATTAATCCCATCCTCGGCATCA
>CAZQQL010000092.1:0-12451 GCA_964595455.1 uncultured Dehalococcoidaceae bacterium | reverse complement strand
ATCGAGACCGTCGGCCAGGACGGCGGCTACATCCTCGCCACCGGCGCCCATCCGGAAAATCCGAAGCTGGAGAACCTCAAAGCCATGGTGGAAGTCGTCAACGAGTACGGCTGGTACAAGTAAACCCGGTTCTGAATAGAGTGAGTGGGGGTGGCATGCGCCGGAGGCGCATGCCACCCCTTTTTCTATCGAAACCCACCACGGTAAAAAGTTTGAGTTTCTTGAACAATCTGTGTTAACATTGACCAGTTTTTTTTCCCGGGGAACTGGTATCTGTGTATCGGAGGTTCGGAAATGAAAAAAACCGTGATGGTGGGCTGTCTGGTCATGGCGCTGATCGCCGCCCTGGCCTATGTGCTCATGGGAGTGGGGATCCTCGAACCCGGCGACCTCAATGAGACGGATGACGCCATGCCCGTTTTTTACTACATTATCCCGGTTGCCTACGTGGTTATGGGCGTGGTTGTTTTCTTCAATAAACGTTGGCTGCTCATCACCGATGCCGTCATCGTCGCCTTTACCATCGTGGTATTTTATACCATGTATCCGGACCAGCCGGACGTACTCTGGAGCGCCCCCGGATTGATCACCAAGATCGCCCAGGCGCTGATGCTGGCGGGTCTCGTGTATCTTATAGCCAGGTTCAAATCCCCCGTCGCTCAGACTGCGTAACTCAGACTGCGTAACATAGTACTCCCTGCCATATCTTTCCGTTAGGAGGCAGGTCTCCGGGATCTGCCACCATCTCCATGTTCCCGTGGGCTAACTGGCATTATCTTCGATTTATGGCTATAATGAGTCAAAATTCCGGAAAATGGATATCGTGAAACGGAGGCAACCATGGCTGAACGCAAGTACGAAAAAAATTTCCTATCAGATCTGGTACTGCCCAAAGAAAGCCAGGAGCGACTCGCCGACTACAATAAGAGGGCGACACGTATCCTCTGGCTGGAAGATTTTATCATGGCAGATGCCCCCAGTATTATCCTGTCCTGGTACTGGAAAGCCACTGAAGAAGCCACTACCCCCGCCCATACCCATGATTATGACGAGGTACTCGGCTTCATCGGGAGCGACCCGCAGAACCCGCAGGAACTCTACGGGGAAGTGGAAATGTGGATCGATGATGAGCAGTATTTCATCGATAAGAGCACGCTTGTCCTTTGCCCCAAAGGAGTCAAGCACTGTCCCCTGCGCGTCGTGCGGGCGGACAAGCCGATCCTCTTCATGGCGTTCAGTATGAGCACGAAGTACCAGAAGCTGTTCGACAAGGTGAAGTAGGCGGACCGGCCCCGTAGTGCGTGACGACTGCCTTCAGCGGGTACACGCCTTGGCGCAACCTGATTGCCCATCGAAAATGGGTAGGACGGGTGTCCCTGCTCGTCGCGTCGATTATTCTTACGCCCGCGCTGTCGAGGTTTCCCTCAGCCGCCGGTAGTACTCCAGCACCTTCTTGCGCAGCCGGATGTTCTTCGGCGTTACTTCCACCAGCTCGTCCCGGTTGATGAAGTCTATCGCCTGCTCCAGGCTCATCCTGAGGGGCGGCGTCAGCTTGATGGCAAAGTCCTTGGTTGATGACCGGACGTTGGTCATCTTCTTTTCCTTGCAGACATTGACCGGGATGTCGTTCTGGCGCGTGTTCAGCCCTACGATCATCCCTTCGTAGACCTCCGTGCCCGGCTCGATGAACGTGATGCCGCGCCCCTGTGCGTTGTTGATGCCGTAGGTGCAGGCCGTGCCGCCCTCGGAGGCCGCCAGCACGCCCATCCGCGTCGAGCCTACTTCACCCCGCCACGGTTCGTAGCCGGTGAAGATGGAGTTCATCACGCCGTCCCCTCGGGTGGAGGTGAGGAACGGACTGCGGAACCCGAGCAGCCCCTTGGTGGGGATGCTGAAGACCAGCCGCACGTTGCCCTGGCCGTCGTTCTGCATGTCCAGCATCTTGGCCTGCCGCTTGCTCAGCATCTCGGTCAGCACGCCGATGAACTCGTCCTTCGTGTCGATGGTCAACTGCTCGACCGGTTCCATCAGCTTGCCGTTGATGTTCTTGACGATGGCTTCGGGACGCGAGATTTCAAATTCGTAGCCTTCCCGGCGCATGGTCTCGATGAGGATGGCCAGGTGCAGTTCCCCGCGGCCACGCACAATAAATGTATCCGGGCTTTCCGTATCGTGGACGCGCAGGCTGAGGTTGGTATCGAGTTCCCGGTAGAGCCGTTCCCGCAGCTGCCGGGTAGTGCAGAAGCGCCCCTCCCGCCCGGCGAACGGCGATGTGTTGACCCCGAAGGTCATCTCCACGGTCGGCTCGCCGATCTCGATGCGCGGCAGGGCGTCCGGCTTCTCCGGGTCGGCCAGCGTATCGCCGATGGACACGGTATCGATGCCGGTCACCGCCACGATGTCCCCGGCCTCGGCGCGCTCCACCTTGATGCGTTTCAGCCCCAGGTGGGTGAAGACCTCGGCTACTTCATAATCGGTGGTCTCGTTGTCCGCGTCGATGCGGGTGACGATGTCTTTCGGGGAAATGCCGCCGCGCCAGATGCGCCCGATGGCTATCTTGCCCTTGTGGCTGTCATAATCCAGGTTCGAGACGAGCATCTGGAACTGCCCCTCCTCGATGCGGGGCGGCGGGACGTAGTCCAGGATGCAGTCGAATATCGGCAGGATGGACTGCCCTTTTTCGTTCAGGTCGGCCACCGCGTAGCCGTCGCGGCCGGAGGCGTACATGACCTTGAAGTCCAGGTGAGAATCGTCCGTGGCCAGTTCCAGGAACAGGTCCTGCGTCAGGCGGAGGACTTCCTCGATGCGGGCGTTGGGTCGGTCCAGCTTGTTCACCACGACGATGATCTTCAGTCCCTGGTCGAGCGCGTGCCGCAGGACGAACTTGGTCTGGGGCATCGGGCCTTCCACGGAATCGATGAGGAGCAGGCAGCCGTCCGCCATGGAGATGACGCGTTCCACCTCGCCGGAGAAATCGGCGTGTCCGGGGGTGTCGATGATGTTGATCTTGACCCCCTTGTACTCCACGGCCGTGTTCTTGGCCATGATGGTGATGCCCTTCTCACGCTCCAGGGCGTTGCTGTCCATGATAAGCTCGCCCACGTCCTGGTTGTCCCGGAATATCTTGCTCTGCTTGAGCATGGCATCCACGAGGGTGGTCTTGCCGTGGTCGACGTGCGCCACGATGGCGACGTTCCTGATATCGTTCCTGTAAATGGTCATCGGTCTGGTTCTTGCCTCACAATCCGGTTGAAATGCACACGTTCACCCGCTGGATGGTTCAAAAGAGGAAAAACGGCGCTCGAAAGAAAGAGATGCTCCGGTATCCGGTCAGCGGACCCTGAAGCGGTGCAGGCGTATGCGGTCGTAGTGGTGGTTCATGTATTCTCTATTCATTATACACGAAGCGGAGTTCCGGGAGAAGACACTTGTTCTGTTATTTTACCCGCTCCTCTTGACGAATAAGCCGCAAGGGCATTACACTAGGCTGCAAGAATCACTGCGCCGCTAAGCCTGCCCGGGCAGGAATACGGCCGGAAGGAAGGGACCTCATGTATAAGAAGATGCTCGTCCTGCTCGATGGCTCCAAGATGTCCGAGGTGGTGTTTTCCTACGCGCGTGAACTCGCCGGACGGCTGGGGCTCGACCTCTACCTGCTCCATGTCTGTACCGCCGTGGAAGCGGAACAGCTTCCCATGCGCAAGGCCTATATCGAACATATGGCGGAACAACTGCTGCAGGAATCGGAAGCCGTGCGCAACAAAGCCGGCGCCTCAGCCCGCGGCCCGCTCCAGGCCACCGGCACGGTGGTCGTCGGCTACCCCGCCGAGGAGATCCTGAAATATGCTGCGGACAATGACGTCGACCTCATCATGCTCTCCACCCACGGCCGCTCCGGCATTCGGCGCTGGGGCCTCGGCAGCGTTGCCGATAAGGTCGTCCACGAGACCGATATCCCCGTCTGGCTGGTACCGGCGCATCTCCACGAAGGCATCATCCATGATACCCTCCCGCAGTTGCGCCTCCTCGTCCCCATGGACGGCTCCAAGACGGCGGAAACGGTCATTCCCCATGTCATCAACCTCACCCGCCAGCGCGGCGTGGAAACGGAGATACTGCTCATCAATGTCACACCGGTCATACCGCCCCGCTATTCCCCCCGGGAAAACGAACTGATCAAAGAAAACCTGGCGCTTCTGAAGACCCAGGGCGAGGTCTACCTCAAGGAGATTGTCGACCGGTTCAGGGAAGCCGGTATCAAGGCCACACCGGAACAGCTTGCCGGCGACCCCGCGGAAGAGATCGTGAAGTACGCCGCCCGGTACAACCCGAGGCTCATCATCATGGCCACGCACGGACGCTCCGGGTTCAAACGGTTCGTGTTCGGCAGCACGGCGGAAAGCGTGCTCCGCCGTCTCCAGAGAACGCCCATGCTGCTCATCAAGGCTGAAGAATGACTGCGGCTTCAGGTAAGGGGATTTTGTGAGAACGACCGTTTATACTTCCGGGAAAGAATTACTTGCCGTTGCCGGTGATATATTCCGCCAGGACGAGGCCCGCTATGGGCTTATCTACGGGATAGCGCGGCTGGTGGTGGACAATCCCCATCACTACGGCGCGGAAAACCCATGGTTCTGCACGGTGGAGAATGAAGGCGGCCTGTGTGCCGCCGCCTGGAGGACGCTGCCGTACCAGCCGGGCCTCGCCTGGATGGGCGGAGACGCCGCAGCTGCCGCCGGAGCGCTGGTCAAGGCCGTCGGTTCCCGCTGGAATTCCATACCTGGAGTGACCGGTCACAGCGAGATAGTCAGGCCGTTTGCGGAACGCTGGATGGCCTTCAGCGGCACGTCTGTCCTTCACACCATTGATATGCGCATCTACCGGCTGGATGCTGTGAACGGCATCAACCCGTCACCCGGGCGCCTCAGGGGCGCGACGATGGCGGACAAAAGAATGCTGGACCGGTGGATAGACGCGTTCAATATCGATTGCTTCGGAGAATCTGCGGCAGCCCGCCCGCACCTGGACCTGACCGGCCCCATCGAGCAGGGGCACTTCAACCTGTGGGAAGACGCCGGGGTCCCCGTCTCCCTGTGCGGCAAGACCCGCCCGACCGATACCTGCATGACCATAGGCCCCGTCTATACCCCGCCGGACTACCGTGGCAGGGGCTATGCCACCACCTGCGTGGCAGCGGTCTGCCGGGAGGTGTTGCAGAGCGGCAGGAAGATGTGCACGCTCTATGCGGACCTCGCCAATCCTTATTCGAATGCCGCCTACATCAAGGTCGGCTTCTATCCCGTCTTCGATTCCATTGACATCTCCTTCAAAGTCTCGCGGTAACCCGGTATACCAGTTTTACTGAGGGCTTTTCCTGCTCCGGCTGGTGAGGACAATAGCGCTTGTCCCGCTATACCCAAAGGCCGGCGTGGAAAGTAGGCATAATTACCTATTAAAATGGACTAAAACGTTCATTAATTTTGCCGGAATACTGTCTATAATCAAAAACGGCCCAATTGTAATAATCGCTGCACCTGACTTTAAAGCCTGTATACAGGAAGCAGGCAACCGTACATGGAACTGACGCCATTAGCTGCTCTCTTAATACTGCCGGCATTCATCGCCGCTGCCCTGGTCGTCCTGACCTGGAACGACCAGTGGGGGTTCCGTTCCCGTCTGTTCTCTGTATTCCTGGCGGCGATCGGGTTCTGGTCATTGACCGAAGCCCTCATCCAGGCCAGCCCGGATATGGCCGTCAAGATAATTTTCCTCAAACTCCAGTTCCTGGCGGTCACCACGCTCCCGGTCTGGTGGCGGCTGGTCATCATACAACAGGCAGGTAACAGGAGATCAACCCGCTTTCGCCCCATTTTGTCGCATTCTCTTACCCGAATTTGCCAGCAGGTGATGGGTAACTGTATATGGAGCTGAATCCTATTGCGGCATTATTGATACTGCCGGTATTGATTGCCGGCGCCCTGGCTTTCCTTACCTGGAATGATCGCTTCAGAGTTCACTCCAGGTTGTTTTCCGTGCTTATGATAAGCGTGGGGTTTTGGGCGTTATTCGAAGCTATGGTACAGGCGGGTACGACCCTCTTCATAAAGTTCCTTTTTCTCAAAATCCAGTTTCTGGCGGTTACTACGGTCCCGGTCTTCTGGCTGCTGGTCATCATGCGTTATACGGGGAGGGAGAAAGCCATCACGACCCGTAACATAGTGCTGCTCCTGCTGGTCCCGTTTTTCAGTACACTCATGGTCGCTACCAATGAGATGCATCACCTGTTCTATTCGAGCGTCACCCTGAACCTCACTCACTCGTTCCCTCAAATGGTACTCATACGGGGGCCTGTGTTCTGGTTGAATATCGGTTATTCGTATATCCTTGTCCTGGTCAGTATCTTTTTCCTGATCCAGAGGTTGTTGCATGAGCAAACCATCTACCGTTACCAGGCCGTTTACATGTTGCTGTCGCTGGTAGTGGTATTAGTCATAAACGTAATATATCTCTTCGATCTTTTTCCGATAACAAACCTGGACCCTTCACCATTATCTTTCATTGCGGGCGGTATCATAATGGCGTTCGGCATCTTCAAGTATCGTTTGCTGGAACTCGTCCCGATAGCCCGGGGCCAGATTTTCGAGAATATTTTGGACGGCGTTGTCGTCATCGACGCAGGAGAGCGGCTGATCGATTACAACCGCCGGGCTGCGGAGCTGTTCGACTGGGTCAACCCCCGCATCGGCAGTCCGGTCGCGGAACTGTGGGCGGACCGGAAAGATGTCCTGGACTCGATCCGCTCGGACACATTGCCGGAAACGAAATTGATTCTTCACCGGGACGGAAAATCCAGCTACCAGCATGTTTCTTCCATGCCGGTCCCCGTCAGGCAGCCCGGCCAGGCCGGGAAGATATTGATCTTTCACGATATCACCAAGTTGAAACAGGCGGAACTGGAATTGACGGCTATTTACGAGAAAGAGAAAGAACTGCGTGAGTCCCTTGAAATCGAGTCCCGCAAAAGGATCGATTTTTCCAGGACGCTCATTCATGAACTGAAGACCCCACTCACCCCGATACTCTCCAGCAGCGACCTGCTCGTCTCCGGCATCAAGGAAGAACCATGGGCTTCCATCGCGCAGAATATCCTGCGCGGGGCGGAAACGTTGAGCCGGCGGATCGATGAACTGCTCGACCTCGCCAAGGGCGAAATAGGCACGCTCCAGATACTCAGGAAATCGATTTCCCTGTCCCGATTACTGGAGGACATCGTGTCGGAGATGGCGCCGCTGGGCGCCGGGCGCGGGCAATCCCTGGTCCTGGAGGACTGCAGCAAGCTCCCGAGGGTCATGGCGGATGAAGTACGGGTGCGCCAGATCGTCCAGAACCTTATTACCAACGCCTTCAAGTTCTCCGGACCCGGCGACGTCATTACCGTGAAAGCCTGCCTCGAGGCTGATAATATCACGGTGAGCGTCCGGGACAACGGCATCGGCCTTACGCCGGAAGAACAGGCCAAGCTGTTCCAGCCCTACGAACGCCTCGATGCCGATCAGCGGCGCCTGGGCGGGCTCGGCCTGGGACTGGCGCTCTGCAAGAACCTCGTCGAACTGCACGGCGGCCGTATCTGGGTGGAAAGCGAGAAAGGCAAGGGGAGCACATTCTCCTTTTCACTGCCTCTTCAATAATCGGACGAAGTCTCGTTGTAGCCGCATTCCTCTTCCGTTCCTGATCAAAGCATTGACTCTTGCCACATGCTGTGTCATACTTATCATGTAAATCATGTATATATGATTAATAAGGTATATATAACATGGATAACCAACCGCCGCAGGGTAGAAAATTTTACGGTTCGGTAACAGTTTCCGAGCGGGGCCAGATAGTGGTACCGGCCGAGGCCCGCAAGGACTTTAGCATCAAGCCGGGAGACAAGCTCCTCGTCTTCGGAGACATCAAGACCGGCATGTGGTTGACCACGTTCGGGATGCTGGAGCAGCAGTTCAAGGGTATGGCGGATTTCTTCCGCAACGTGGAAGCGGCAGAAAAAAAAGTACCGTAGGCGTGACCGCTTTCACCGGAGCCCGGGGAAAAGCGAGGTTAATGATGAACACGGCGATCCATATCGACGGCGTCAGAAAGTACTTGAGCGGCAGAGAAGTGCTCAAAGGGATATCGTTTGACGTCCACGCCGGGGACATCTTCGGCTACCTCGGGCCGAACGGCGCCGGCAAGACGACCACCATCCGCATCCTGCTCGGCCTTCTCACGGCGGACGCCGGAAACGTGGACATCCTGGGAAAGAACGTACTCCTTCCTGAAACCCGCCTGAACATCGGGTTCGCCCTCGACCCGGACGGCCTGTACGATGCCATGACCGCCGTGGAGAACTTGCAGTTCTTCGCAGACATTTACGGCGTCGGCGATGCCGGGCCCCGCATTGAAAAGGTACTCGGACTCGTGGCCCTGGCTGACCGCGCCGGGGACCGGGTCGGCACATACTCCAGGGGCATGCGCCAGCGCCTGTCCCTGGCCCGCGCCATGGTGCACGATCCCGCCGTCCTCATCCTCGATGAGCCTACCTCCGGCGTCGACCCCACCGGGCAGATAGAGATCCGAAAGATACTGCTGGACATCGCCAGCAGAGAACGGAAAACGGTGCTGCTGAGCTCCCATAACCTCGATGAAGTGCAGCGCATCTGCAACCGCATCGCCCTCATCGACCGCGGCGAGATCAAGCTCTACGGGGAACTGGAAGACCTCCGGCACAAAATGGGCCGGAATGGCATCATCGTCGAGACCAGGGACGGCATCGCCGAATCCCTCCTGGACGAGCTCAGGAAACAGGAAAAACTCGGGTTTATCGAACTGAGCGGAACAAGCCTGGTCTTCCAGCCTCGGGAGGGCTCCGCGGAGGTCTCCGATATCATCGGTTTCCTGGCCGGGCGCGGCGTGAAGATAGAACAGGCCGGCCGGCGGGAAGCCTCGCTGGAAGAACTGTATTCATCCATCCTGAAAGAGGCGGAAAAGAAATGAACGGCATCCGGCTTGTCACGTCCGCCTCCATCAGGAACACGTTTCGCAACAAGATCGTGCCCATCGCCATGGTCCCCATCATGCTTGTCTGCGTGGTCGGAGTAGCGCTGCTTTTTTGCATGCTCCTCGTCGGGCCGGAGATGGAATCGGCTTCTCCTGACCGCGCCTATCTCGAGACCGGCCTCACCCTCATGCTCTATGCGTCCAGTCTCATCACCATCGGTGTCACGCTTAATTCGCTCGTTTTCCAGACCATGGTCCGGGAAAAGACACGCGGCAACCTTGCCGCTGTCATGGCCACGCCCCTCAGGCTGACGGACATCTGGGTCGGCAAAAGCCTCTCCCTGTTCGTGCCGGGGCTGCTGCTGGCGATTATCTTCACGGCGCTGACGTGGCTGGTCGTTAATCTGATCTATTTTGTACCGGACATCGGCTTCCTGTTAACCTGGGAGATGGTCGTCGTCAGCCTGGTGGCGGTGCCCCTCATGTACCTGTTCTTCGGGCTGCTGGTGCACCTGCTGGGGTTCATTACCAGGGCAGCCACCGGCAATGTCATCGCCCAGATATTCCTGCCGGTCATGGCCAATATCGGAATTCAACTGGCGGTGAGGAACGTGATCGATGCCGATTCCTGGCAGTTCCTTGTCCTGCACGTTGGCATCGCGGCGGTAGCCGGCATCGCGGCGCTCGCTCTCAAGCCCCGCCTGACCCCGGAACGGGTGATGCTCTCAGCCGGTTAGGAAACACCCATGAACAGGATCCGCATTGTCATGAGACGCGACTACCGGGAACACCGCCAGGCGGCGGGTTTTCGGATCATGCTTATCATCATGGCGGCGGTCACCGTGGCGGCAGCGGCGGGGATAAGCATCGCGCTGGCCCTGCAGTCCTGGACCGGCGACCCGGAGGCTCGCCCCATCCTGGGCCTGTTTATCGGGCTGGTGCTCTATTTCCTGCCCCTGTTCATCCTCCTTGCCTTCATCTGGGCGTTCGGGAACCTGCCGGTGACCCGGGAGAAGGCCAACGGCAATATCGACGCCCTCATGGCTTCCCCGGTGTCCCCGCGTGAACTCTGGCTGGGCAAGTCCCTGGCTATCTATATCCCCGCGTATATCATCGCGTTCGTCGCGGCAGTTATCGTGGTCCTCGTCATCAACCTGGGCGTCCTGCTCCCCGCCGGCGCCGGGTTCGTCCTGCCGCTGCCCGCGCTGGCGCTCGGTCTCGTTATGAATCCCCTGCTGTTCCTGGCCCTGCTGCTGTTCATGCAACTCTTTGCCCTGACGAACAATCCGGACATCGCCATGGCGCCGTCATTCATCCTCGGGTTCGGCCTGATGATGGGCATGCCGGTCGGTCTCGGCATGGGCTGGTTCGATATCCTCTCATGGAGCTTTGCGCTCTGGTACCTGCTTGGAACCGCCGTGCTCCTCGGTGCGGTGCTGCTCTTTTCCCTGGCGCTGACCCGGCAGAACATCGTACTCTCCAGCAAGGGAACGTAAGACAATCGTCCTTTGTCCACGCACAGAGTCATTGCGATGTCCGCCTAAGGCGGACGAAGCAATCCGTTCCCCTTTGTGTCTTTCTTTTTACAATGACGATCAGGGTCTTGACATCGCCTTGTTTCTCCGCTATGTTATATATATCTAACGTTAGAACTATATAACATATCCGGGGAGGCAGCGCCATGAAAGCCAGATACATTCTCATCGTTTACGTTATCATCAGCATCATCGGGCTGCTGCTCCTCCTGTCCCGGGAGAATGTCTACGTGGTGGCCGGCCTTTTCCTCGGCGCCGTGCTGCTGGGGCACCGCGAATTATGGTCGCTTGTCCGGCACCGCCGCCTGCCGGTCATCGATGAGCGCGTCCGGGACAACCTCACCCGCGCCCTGCGGCTGACCGGCGGCTTCTTCTTCATCGGTACCGTAGTCCTGCTCGTGTCGATGCAGTTCGACGTCCTGGAAGACGCCTCCGCGGCCCTCATTATCAGCGGGCAGCTCGTGCTGGTCGGCTTCGTCTACATGATCGGCTACCACTATTACGACCGCGTTCGTCCCGCCCTGGGGACCCGCGCCCTGCGATGGCTGAAGATCTGCTTTTCCACCGCCGGGCTGTGCCTCGGTACCGTCGCCTTGAGCATAGTCCTGCATAATCTTATCAGCATGTGGATCAACGCCGAGGAAGGCTTTTTCTTCATCCTGGCCATCATCGTCGCTCCGGCGGTGCTGGTCATCAGCCTGCTGGTCGTCCTGGGCATCTTCTTCAAGGGGCTCTGGTCAAGCTTCAGGAGCGTCCAGTCATGAAGACCAGGATCAGGGAATACCGGGCCCGGCTCAGCCTGACCCAGGAAAAGCTCGCGGACATCGTTGGGGTGCGGCGGGAGACCATCATCTTCCTCGAGCAGGGCAAGTACAACCCCTCGCTACGGCTGGCCTGGAACATCGCTCGGGCGCTCGGAGCGGGCATCGAGGAGCTGTTCATCCTCGATGGAGATGGAGCGCAGGAGGGAACATGAAAACGCGGCTGGGGATATTTTCGGTCCTCATTCTCACCCTCCCGGCGCTGCTTCTCTGCGGATGTGAAAACTACCATGAGTCGCCGGAGGTCAACGGCCTCATCACGACGAACGACCTCTCTATCGGCATGAAACTTGAAGACAACAAAGGCTTCACCCTGGAGAAGGTCGATGACAGCGAAGGCGGCTACTACCTCAAGATCGATGTCACGGACGAGTTCTCCCTCCGCGGCCAGGCGCCGGTCACGCCCGGTGAAAGCTACCGGCTGTCCTTCACGATGCGTAACGCCGGCGCCGGTCCTATTATCAGCTACTCGTTCTGGAAACAGCCGAAGACGTCCCTGCGCCACTACACGCTGCAGGGAGAGAACGGCAACCCGCCGGTCTCGGAAACGCAGAAAACCTGCGATGACTGGCGCACTTTCGAGGAGACGTTTGAAATCCAGGAAGGCGAAGATTCGTTCATGCTGAGCCTGCATGCCGGAGAAGGCGTGTTCCATATCCGGGACATCACCATCGAGCGTATACCTGCTGAATAAACCTGCCCCGGAATCCCTATTGACACAGCGATAAATTCCGCTATCATTAGGACAGGAATATTGGTAGTTACTTACGTAAGGAGCACTCGGTATGGACCAGAAATTCGTCACGGTAGCGGTCAGCGGGGCTTTCGACCCCATGCACGCAGGGCACATTCGTTATATCCGCGAGGCTTCTCGGCTCGGGAACCGCCTGGTGGTCATCCTCAACAGCGACCAGTTCATCATGAAGAAAAAGGGGTTCGTGTTCTGGCCCCAGAATGAACGGAAAGAGATTATCGAGAGCCTCAAGGGCGTCGATGAGGTCGTCCTCGCCGTCGATGAAGACCAGACCGTCCGGAAGACGCTGGAAATGCTCAAACCGG
>CAZQQL010000091.1:0-12505 GCA_964595455.1 uncultured Dehalococcoidaceae bacterium | reverse complement strand
TGGAAGCTACACCCATCAACGAGCAGGTCCTGCTCGACCTTGCATCAATGAAAATGCCCTACGGCCGCTATAAGGGGAGGGTCCTGTGCGACCTGCCGGAACCCTATCTCGTCTGGTTCCACCGCAACGGGTTTCCGCCCGGAAAGCTGGGCAATCTCCTGGCTGCGCTCTATGAAATAAAGCTGAACGGCCTCGAATACCTGATCAGACCGATGAAGAAGTTCCAGAAGTGAGCTATCACAATAACAGAAAATACCAGAACGGTAGCAGACCGGATAACACGATAGCAAAAATATATCGATATCGATGTATATAGCTAAGATAGTGACCTCAGAAAAATTATCACACGTGACCTGTTGACAAAAACTTCACAGGGGATTATTATAGAACAACTTGGTTGACTTTCTTAATCATGTCCCGCTGTTCTTGGAATACCACATATTGACGGAGTAGTAATGGACGATACTGGTGACGGGATATGGACCAAAATGGGTAATTTCTCGCGGTTCCAGATTATGGGATGTGGAGAAAAACGCCGTTTGGTGGACCCTGTGACCGGTGACATTTACCGGGAATATACCATTCCGGTAGACCGCAAGAGCACTGTTACGCAAGCGCAGGAAAACCCTGCTCCACCGTTAAGCCCGGCCGAACACCGGAGTTAGCAGCAATCGGTTCCCTGAAGTCAGGCTATCATCAAGCATCAAGCGGAGTTCGGGTCATCCTGCCAGAGCCCGAAGAAGTTCCCCTCAGTATCCCGGTACATCGCGGCGTAACCCATTTTCGGTACCGGCATTTCCCCCTGGATATTGGTGCCGCCGGCACGCTTGATTTTTCCACCATATTCATCGATGGAATCAACGCTGATGTATTGTGTTCTGTTACGAAAGACTGCTTCTTTTCCGCACAGCACGGAGCAAGCTCTAAGCCTGCCAGAGGACGGAAAGTAATGGCTGTTATCATGGTCTTCAGTAACGGGTTACCACTCTACGGGATGGTGCGCGAACCACGTCTGGTTGTAGTCGCCGGCGGGCATGCCCGGGACACTGAACCTCATCCGGTAGACGCTGGTGCGGGCAGTCAGGTACAGCGTCCGGTAGTCGCTGCCGCCCCAGGCCAGATTGGCGGGCTGTTCCGGCGGCGTGATACGGGCCAGCGCTCTGCCTTCCGGACTGATGATCCAGAAACCGCCCGACCCGGTGCAGTAGACGTTGCCTTTCCGGTCGACCTTCATGCCGTCCGGTTCGCCGGGTTCGTCTCCGTGAAGGTCGATGAACGCCCGCCCATTACTGATGCTGCCATCCGGATTAACGTCGAAAACCCGGACATGGTGCGCCGCGGAATCGTCGATGTACAGCTTTTTCTCGTCCGGGGAAAAGGCCAGGCCGTTGGGCAGCGTGAAATCATCCACCAGGCAATGGACTTCCCCATCCGGGCTAATCCGGTAGACGCCGCAGCAGCCCTGTTCCTTCCACATGGCATGGTTGCGCAGTCCGAAGGTGGGATCGGTGAAGTAGATGGAGCCGTCAGAACGCGCCACGACGTCGTTCGGGGAGTTGAACCGCTTGCCGCCACACCGGTCCGCGAGGACACGTATGCTGCCGTCCTCTTCTTCCATCACCACACGGCGTCCGCTGTGCTCGCAGTTGATGAGGCGGTGCTGGTAGTCCAGCGTCATGCCGTTGGGATTGCCCGCCGGCGTGCGGTAGGTGGTCACTTCCGGCCCGCGGTCGTAGAACTGCAGCTTGACGATGCGGTTGTTCGGAATGTCGGTGAAAAGGAGGTAATCGCCGGTCCAGACGGGCCCCTCCGTAAACCCGAAGCCCGTCGCCACCTGTTCCATGACCGGATTTTCCGGCAGGATCTCAAAGGCTGCTTCATCCAGGACCTTTATCGCGGGTTTCATAAAAACCATTGGACACTCCCTTGAACGGCATTCGTGTAGTCATCATAACCGAGCCAGCGCGGAACGGTCAAGAAACGGTCCCGGAATGAAACAGGAACCAGGGAGATTACCGTGAGTCCAGGGAACTGCCGCCGGACCAAAAAGATCCGTCAGGCCGTCGCCTCCCTTCTAAAAGGGAGGCGGGAAGAGTTTGTGGGAAAAAAGTGCCCCCTTTCATTTTGGGTGAAAGGGGGCGGTGAATCCGTGAATAACCGGGCTATCTCTTTTTCACCGGCTGCTGGAGTTCCGAGACGTATTCTTCCGGGTTGTTCGTGCTTTCCGGTCCGTTCAGGTAGACTTCCCGGTCCGGCCCGTCCAGTTCGTACCCGTTCTCGTCGCACCAGGTCATGAGCGCCTGGTAGGCGTTGTGGATACCTTCGTACGGGCCGCGGTGGACGGTCGTGGCGGCCAGCGGTACCGCCGGGAGGTCCCGGATGGTCACCGGCGCCGTCACCGGGAATTCACTTTTAATTGGTACCGCTGCTTCCATGTCCACGTCTTTTTCCATGTATTCGTTATCATGGTACAGGGCGACGAACGGCCCTGTGATAGCGTCCCCGTGCTCCTGGAAGACGGGCATGAGTTTCTCGATGAGCAAGCCGATGTCATGGTAGGTGGGCACGACCCCTCTGACGGAGACGATCTTCATCGGCTCCAGTTTCTTCATGACAACCTGGTAGTCTGACATTTTACCTTCCTTTTCCAGTTGGACCAGCAGGTTCTCCACCTGCTCCAGCCGCCGCTGCTCGTCCGATACCCGCTGCCGCAGTTCCGCGCGCTTGAGCGTGAATATCTGTTTCATCTGCTCCGTGCTGAGGCCGTCATTGACGAGCGTGTGGATTTCCTCGAGCTTCAGCCCGGATTCCTTCAGCGCGAGGATGTAGTTCAGCCGCGGGAGCTGCTCCGCCGCGTAGTACCGGTAGCCGGTGAACTGGTCGACCCTGACCGGTTTCAGCAGGCCGATCTCATCGTAGTAACGCAGCGTCTTGACCGTGACGAAGCTGAGCCGTGAGAAATCGCCGATCCTGAACATGGATGTTCCTTTCTTTTATTGGTTGGAAGGTACCTTCAGCTACCAGCATAGACCCTCCGGTAAGGGGAGAGTCAAGGGGATAAGAAATGGAAATATCCACAGAGAAAGGATCGTGCCTATATGTTTGTTTTCTCGTTGGAGTAACTAACTGTGTATTTTGAACGAGTCCAGGAGATGAGTAAACCATTCAGGAGGATGTTCGGTGATACGACCAATGTCACGGAGTTCGATTGCCCAAAAACAGCCGTATGCTTCGAAGAGGTACAGGCTGACAGTACCCCAAAATATAGTCTTCATCAGGTGGAGGATCGCGATGTACTGTGGTGTAGAGAGCTGGCCTGCCATCGATGGTAGTTTGAAAAAAGGTTTGATGGCTATCAAAACCCATACCGCCGAAGGGCGAGAGCAGGAATCCATCAGGACTGTGTTTAGTCGGTTCATGATATATATAGTCCAGTAACGATGTTTCTTCTGTTTTTACGACAGGAACATATCCGATGCTCAGATAGGTCATGGGTTTCCCGGTCCAAACCGGTGCGCGGAACCAGCCGTATTCTTGTTTCAGTTTAGGGGAACTAACCGGCCCGAAATACATGCCGGTTCGACTAAAACTCACCGGATAATCGAAGGAGAATGAAGCCGCATTTTGCCCGTTAATAATGGCATGCTGAAAAATGGTCGTCGCGCTGCGCGAATAGAAAAACGAAAGGGTCAGAGTGCTGATGAGTGTAACCGCCGATAGTAGAAACAGTGATCCGGTGACGATTCCGGAAGCTTTGCGCCCACCGATCGATTTCTTAGATAGAGATAAATCCTCGGTATACAATTCCAGAAATGAGAGCGCCAGCCACGCTAGTACAATAAGGATGGCCGGAATCATCCAGGCCTGGTGGGTATCTCGGTCAACTACTCCAATAATCATCAGTGCAGGTACGAGTATCGCAGGCATGAATGCCAGTGATAGCAACATCCACCGCGGGTTGTTGGTCTTCTTCAGCAGTACCCGCACATATCCCGTAATATTCAAGATCACCAGCGAGTAATATATTATCATGAACATAATGAACAATGGTGTGCTGGACGCCAGTCTGGAATAGTTACCGGTAGGTTCATACCATCCAAACGCGATGGGCTGGACCAGGAAAAACAAAGCGGCGAAAAACATACCGGTACTGACGTGTACCCTGAGATTGCGCTCAAACAACTTCAACGCTCTACACTTTCATGCCCAACCGCATCTTCGCCCGCAGCCATAGCAGCCTCGGCCCGCCTACCTTGTTCTTCATGATCTTCATGAATGTGGCGTCCTTTGTCTTTGGCGGTACCAGCGTCGTCGCTTTGTGCTGGAGGCTGGAAGCCCCGCTCTTGCAGGTGACCACGCAGTTCCCGCACCCGATGCACCGGTCAAGATTGATGGATGCCACTCCGTCCGCCAGGCCGCGCGCCTGTAACTGGCAGCGTGTCACGCAGGTGCCGCAGCCCTCGCATTTTGAAGTATCAACAACGGCAAAATAGTTCGATGCATACATGTCCGCCGGCTTCGGCGATTTCACCACTGCTGAAAGTAGCCCGCAGCAGTCCCCGCAGCAGCAGCAGATCGCTTCCGGATGGAGCGAGTTCTCCGGCTGCAGGATGAACCCGGCGTCCCGTGCCCGGTCGATGACGGCGTGGGCTTCCGCTTTGTCGATCTCCCGTGCGATCCCCATGATGATATACTGCCGGGCATGGTCCGGTCCGATGTGCAGGCAGGTTTCCCGTATGTCCGAGTACTTGCACGAGTCTCCCTGCATGTCCTTGGTCTGGCGGCAGACGCAGTTCGCCAGCGCCAGCGGGCCCGGCGCCCGGTCGATGAGTCCGTGGGCGTCGTCGTACGTCGCCACCCGGTGCTTCTCCGGCAGCGGAATGCTCTGCGCTACCGGCACGGTCCGCAACTGAGGGATGCCGAGCTTGCCGGTCATCTCCGCCTCCGCGAAGCGTTCCTGGTGGTAGCGATGGAACGTATCAACGAGGTCTTTGGTCAGGCGGTCTACCTGGAAATCGATGATACCCCCGGCCGTCATGCCGGTGTTGCGGTAGTGCGGCTCCCGGTACCCTTCCCGATAGAGGAGTACGGTGCCTTTGCGTACCATCTCATCCAGGTGAATTTGGAAATCAGCGCGGCTCATGTCCGGCATGGCCTTCTTCACACGCCGGTAGATACGGCCGGCCGGTTCGAGGTTGAGCGTGGAGAGATGTATGCCTATCTGTGCTTCCAGAGGGGTGAACACCGTCTTGAGAAGCTCGATCTCCACCCCGGAAGAGGTAGGCGGGAAACCGACCGGACCGGTATCGAGATGGAGCTGGAGCAGGCGGTAGACATCATAATCGGCGTTCAAAGCAGCCTCCATTTCACTAAACGTCAAGCTGACAATTAACTTTGTTAACGGGTTGCTGCTATTACTCTAGGTATCCCGCCCGGATTTGTCAATAAAAAACCCCCTTCCGGAAAGGAAGGGGGTTTGGATTACTGTATTCGCTGTCTAGTAGTAGAAGGCGGTCCTCCGGCCGACCAGGTAGCCGATGCCGAAGAGCAGCACGCCGCCGATACCCGCGATTGCATACCAGGCCCACATCGGGAACCCGGCCGACTCTGATACGTAGAACCCGACAGGAGCCGTCCATGTCCCTTCGTTCTTCGCGCCGTCGATGGCCCTGACACGGTAGTAGTAAGGAGTCTCCTGGGCCACCAGGTTCGCCGCCTGGAGTTCGGTAAGTTCGTAGAGCGGCATCTCGATGTCCTCGATGTCCAGGATGACCGCGCCAGCGCCGAACGTCTGGCTGGTGGAAATCTGGAGTTGATAGGTCACCGGCAGGGTGATATCCGAGACCGCTTTCCATTCGAAGGCCGTCGCCGGTTTAACTTTGTCGCCGGGAGCCGGTGCTACGGTAGTGGGCACCGCGGGTGGAGTTGACTCCACGGTGTAAGTATAGGTGTCGCTGTTGGTGCCGTCCGTTACCAGGATCTCATGTTCGCCGCCGCTCAGTCCCGGCAGCTCGAACGGATTGACGATGACCGTTCCGTCGGCCTTGGAGGTAACGGTATCCAGTTTCACGCCGTCCAGCATGATGGATATCTCGCTGCTGGGTTTGTACCCTGACCCGCCGATGCTGATGAAAGAGCCCGAAGCATTAACGTTGATCTTGGCAGTATTAACCGGCGTTGTTGTGGTCGTCGTTGTGGTTGTAGCTGTCGTCGTTGTCGCGGTCGTGGTTGTCGTTTGTGTCGGCTGGACGTTGAGGGTAAAGCTGCCGGTCGCTACATTAACGCCGTCATCGCCCTCCACTTGGTAGACACCGGCGGTCATGATGTTTGCCGGCACGGTGAATGTCGCTGAGAATGAACCGTTGGTATCGGTGATGATGCCGGTAGGATTGGTGGTTACCGGAAGTGAATTGAAGTACATCGTCACGGATGACCTGCGTCCGAACCCCGTGCCGCTGACCGATACGGTATCTCCTCCCTTACCGGCCTGAGGAGCGATGACCAGCCCGGGGTCGATGGTGAATGTGGTTGTCTTGACCGTTGACCCAACGGTGACTGACACATTGTGGGCGCCGGAAATCCCGTCCGGTACAAGTATGGTACAGGTGAAATCACCGCTCGAATTCGTCATGGTGCTGCCGGAGCTGATGGGTACCGTGGCGCCGTCGAACTTGACGGAAATCGCGGTGTTTGCCGCGAAGTTGTCCCCGCCGATAGTGAGAGTAGAATCTACTTTGCCTTGCACCGGCGAGATGGTTATTTCACCACCCGTGATGCTAATGGAGTTTTTGGTATAAATGTAGTTCCCTTCAACCAGCGTAGTTGTATAAGTAACGTAAATATAGTAGGTTCCGGCGCCGACAGTGTGATTGATATCGCCGTCATCCAGGACGGAGGGGATTGTCAGCGTACACGTGAACTCACCCGCATCGTCATCTCCCGTATATCCTATAAAAGCCCCGGTCTTGTAGTATCTTTCCAGGTCGTCCGATACGTACTTACCTACGGCTACATTGTCAGCGGACAGATAGACATCAGCCCATTTCTGTGATTCCTCGGTTGAGGCCGGCCAATCTGTACCTGTTATCTCGATAGTGTCGCCAACCTCTACCGAACTATCACTGAGATCGATATCTTTGGCTGCAAATACCGCCGAGGCCGGTATTATCGACAGCAGCATACTCGCAATCAGCGCAATGCCCAGTAACCTCAGTATTCTCATCTTCTTCATCTGGTTGTTCCCCTCTCGATAACGCTATTGTATTCTGTCATTGTTACCAATCAATTACTATAACGAATATTGGTGATGGAAGTTACTCCTCTTTTTCGCCTCCCGTACGTCTTCCCATGCGGAACGCGAGGTAGGCGATTATGATGATGCCTATGCCGGCAATAGCAAAGATCGCCCACGTAGGAAAGGCCGATGATGGAGCAGCTATGGAAAAGATACCGTTCTCCGACCACTCACCCGTGACCGATGCTCCGTCGACAGCTCTCACCCTCCAGAAGTAGGGCGTATCGCTCTTCAGGGCGGAGTAGGCTTCGCCGGCCACGACAAACTCTGAGGTCGTGATGCCGTCTTCCTGTACCACGGTGGTCCCGAAGGTCTGGTCGGCCGATACCTCGATCATATAGGTTACCGGTCCGTTCGGTGTGGTAATGTCTTCCCAGTCCAGTAAGATTTCATCGCCTTTGGCTCCCGCCACGGCGGTATTCAGCGCCGGCGCTCCCGGAGGGCTGACGAGGAACGACCATGCTGCGGTCCATTCGCCAGCGTTCCCGGCCCCGTCGGTGGCGCGTATCCGCCAGAAATAGGCAGCAGGCCCGGTTGAAGCTGACGGCTCTTCATTCGCACTGAGCGTATACGTTGAAGAGACGATGGCGTTCTTCTCCACGACCAGGGCGGTAAATGCCTCGTCAGTGGCTACCTGGAGGTCATAGGTTACCGGCGGGCTGTCATCGGTGACTTCGTTCCAGTCGAATGTAATGCCCCGTCCCGTCTGGCTGCCGTTCGCTGGCAGGAGAAGCGCCGGCGCGGGCGGTGCGATGGTTTCTATGGTGAAGGTGAACTCTTTCACGGTCGCGCCGTCACTGACGGCCACGGTGTGAGGACCGCCGGCCTGGGCCGGGATGGTGAACGAGGTTACGAAGCCGCCGTTGTTATCGGCATTGACCGTGGTCATGAGCGTACCGCCGAAATGAATGGATATGGTGCCGCCCGGGGCAAACCCGTCCCCCCGTATCGTCGTCTCCGTGCCGATATGCCCGCTGACGGGGCTCAAGGCGGCGCCCGCCGTGACGGTGAATTTCTCTATATCGGAATATCCGGCCGTGTCCTGGACGGTTATTTCATAAAGATTGGCCTTGATATTGGGAACATAGAAGCTGAACTCGAAGCTCCCGGCGGCGTCCGTCGTTCCCGATGCAACGCTGCGGGCGCCGATGGTCACCGAGTAGCTCTGCTTCGCCCCGAACCCGCGGCCGACCCCCGTTACCTGCTCACCGGGACCGCCGGAAGCGGCGTTCAGCGTGATGACCGGTATTACTTCAAAAGAAGCCTGCGCCTGGTCGCCTTTTGTGTTCGTCGCCGTCATGGCGTGCGTCCCGGCGGTGCAGGCGGGGATAACATAATGGAAGTCGAACCTGCCGATGTCGGAAGCCTTCTCCGTTCCCGCCTCAATAGGTGAAGGAGTGTAAAAATAAATCTCGACTTCGTTACCGGCATAGAATCCCGTCCCGGATACGGTGACGGTTGTTCCCACGGGGCCCCGGACAATGTCCAGATATATATTGGTACTCTCTACCGTGAACGTGGTCTCAGCGATCTTCTCCGTGCCGTCATACTTTCCGGCGACCTTGACAACGTAAGTGCCGGGCGCGATGTCTTCGGGAACGATGAACGGCACCTCGAACGTGCCGGTATCCGGCACCGAGAACGGGCTGTAGTCAATCTGCGCATCGTTGAAAAAGACGTAGACCGTATCTCCCTTGTATGAATCGAACAGCGACCCGGTAATGGTCGCCACGGTTCCCGCCGCCCCGGTCCTTGGAGAAATGGCGACGCCCGGCGCCGCCAGGGCGGGAGTGCTTATTACCGCCAGCGCCAGGAGTGATAGAACGAGCGCCGCTGTAACCAACTTGCTGCCAGGTCCGGAAAACCTCAATAGGGCTTTCATTCCGGCCTCCTTACAGGAGAATTACTCGCGAAAGGACACTAATGGTCGATGATTTCATTGCATGAGCCTTTTTCTGGCGCCCCGGTTGGGATTATAGGTGCCGGCAAAATTGTCCAGCATGTCTTTGTCTATTAGCCACGTATTGTGGATCTTGTTCGCCGGAAGGTCCCCTTGCCGGCAGAGCCTCTTCACCGTCTCCGGGTGTACCCGTAAACGTCGGCTGGCTTCTATCACTGTCAGATATTTATCCCATACCGGCATAACAATTCCTTGCCCGGACTTAATATTGTTGCGTTAAAGCAATATTAACACCGCAAATACGTAATGTCAAGATGATTTTTGTAGGGAATACTTAGTAAGTTACCTATCCTTACAAAAAAGTGACAAAACACCCTTGACTATCTTAGAACATGTGTGCTAATCTTCTCTTGCGTGGTTTTGAGAGGTGAGAAATGGTTGTTGTAGCGTACAGGAACAGCGGAGATATAGTCCCCGGGGCATCGCCCCTCTCGTTACCGGAAGAAGACCTCCCGCCGGAATTCTGCCATTACCATGATGAAGGCTGCGAATACTTTGCTTCCTGCCTGCAATGCCCGCTGCCGGACTGCCTGAAAGAGGTGCCCGGCGGCACGAAGAGTCTGTTAAAAAAAACACGCAACAGGTATATCCGCATCTTCGTCTCCTGCGGCTGGAAGGCGCGGGAAATAGCTTCTTTGTTCGGGGTCAGCCTGCGTACCGTCCAACGGGCCTGCAAGCAGCGGGAAGAAATAGCAATCGACGAAACGAATAGCAGTCTGTGAAAAAGGAGAACACAATGCAGCAACAACAGGATTTCATTACCGGCCTCGGACGGCTCGATGCGGAACGGTTCCGCCGTTACCGTGAAATGCTGGATTTCTACAGCGGCGGGCAGTGGCCGGGCCGGGAACGCCGCGGCGAACGGCGCCTCACCTTCAACTACGCCCGCGTCTTCATCGAGAAAGTGACCTCGTACCTCATGGGAGGCATCGGCTTCGCCGTCGATCCTGCTGATGAATCCCCGGAAGCAGTAAGGCAGGCCCGACGGACAGAGGTCGCCCTCGCGGAAGTCTATGCAGCCAATCGGCTGGAACAACTCGACCTGGAGACCGAGACGGACTGCGCTGTCCTCGGCGACGGCTGCTACAAGGTCACCTGGGACGCCACCACGGGTACGGTCCGGGTCACTTCGCCGGACGTGCAGGGACTCTACGCCTGGTGGGACGGAGACGATCCCGGCAAGGTCCGCCGCGTCGCTTCCAAATACGCCCTCGATGCCGATGAGGTCGAATCCCGCTATCAGGTCCGCCCGGCCGCCCGGACCGCTTCCGTCGTCGAGGTCTGGACGGACCGTGAATTCGCTCTTTTCCTGGACAGCTCGCTTCATGAAAGCCGCCCCAACCCGTACGGCTTTATCCCGTTCGTCATCTTTCCGAACCTGAGGGAACCCAAGACCTTCTGGGGCGTCTCGGACCTCCTGCCCATCATGGAATCCCAGCGGGAACTCAACCGGGCGATGAGTCAGTTGTCCCGCATACTGGAGCTTTCCGGCAACCCCATCGCTGTGCTGGAGAACGTCGAGGAATCGGAAGACATCGCGGTCAGGCCGGGCGCCGTCTGGACGCTCCCGGAAGACGCCAAGGCCTACCTGCTGGACCTGCTCCAGGGCGGCGGCGTCAACCTGCACATCAGCTACATCGACCTCCTCTTCCGCGCCCTCCATGACCTCTCCGAATCGCCGCGCTCGGCGTTCGGGGGCCTGGAACGGGACCTTTCCGGCGTGGCCCTGGAACTGGAACTCCAGCCACTGCTCCAGAAGGTGAGGAGGAAGCGCATCATCCGTACGGCTGCCTACAACCGCCGGAATGAGATGGTACTCGCCCTGCTGGGCAAGTATCACGGCGGGGACTTCGGGCGTCCGCGCCTCCAGGTCATCTGGAACCCGGTGCTGCCTGCGGACCTGGAACGCCGCGTGAGTACGGAACAGGCCATGGTCCAGACGGGGATTCATTCCCGCCGCACCGCCATGGAAACGGTTGGCGTCGTGGACCCGGACGCCGAGTTCCAGCGCTGGCTGTCCGAACGTGATTCTATCCTGCGCATGAACAAGCAACTGAACGCCCTGCCCGGCCGTAACGGCGCGAGAGAGAGTGATGCCGCCGTCGCCGGGGAAGGCTCAGAAACATAAAGGAGAAGACTATGGAAGAACAGGACATCGAAAAAGAAGCGGGTCTCCAACCGGAACTCGACGACCTCAGGCGGGAGAACAGCCGCCTGGCGGAACAGGTCTTGGAAGCTCACGACGCTCTGGCCCGCCTGCAGGAGACCGTGGCTCAGCGCGACTCCGAGGTGGTCGTCCTTCGTGAGGCTGCCGAAGCCGCCCGCAGCGAAAGCAACAGCCTGTCCGGCAGTCTCGCGGAAGCCGTCGGGGCTTATCGCGACCTCATCGTCAGGCCCGGCCTCCCGCCGGACCTGGTCACCGGCGGTACCATTGCAGAGATAAATGAATCCGCAGAAAAGGCCCGCGCGCTCGTGGAACAGGTCCGCCAGGATGTGGCGGCGGAAAACGCCCGGCAGCAGGTGCCAGCCGGCGCCCCGCCCCGCACCATACCGGACGTCTCCGCACTCTCGGCACGGGAAAAGATCAGGTTTGCCCTGGGCGCGAAAGCGGGGTAGCACTTCCGGTCGTCCCCCTTGAAAAGGGGGAAAGAGGGGGTTTTATCCCCGAGAGACGCAGCATCGTAGGGCGGCTCCGGCAACACCGCAGCCGCCAACGGAAAAAAGTAAGAAGAAAGAGGTAAAACACTATGGCACTGACCCTGGCTGAAGCCAGCAAACTATCCAATGATATCCTGCTCCGCGGCGTCGTCGAGACCATCGTCAAGGACTCGCCCGTTCTCCAGCGCCTGCCGTTCGTCGAGATCGTCGGCAACGGCTTGACCTATAACCAGGAAAAGACCCTTCCCGGCATCGACTTCTACGACGTCGGCGATACCTGGGACGAGTCCACCCCTACCTTCGAGCAACTCACCGCCAACCTCAAGATCATGGGCGGCGACGCGGACGTGGACAACTTCCTCAAGGCTACTCGCAGCAATATCCAGGACCTCGAGGCCGCCGTCATCGAACTCAAGGCCAAGGCTCTCCGCGATACCTTCGAAGAGGTTTTCATCTATGGTGACGAAGCGTCCAGTCCCAAGCAGTTCGACGGCCTGCGCAAGCTCATCGATACGGAAACCTCCGGCGACCAGCTCATCGCCATGGGCGAGATCGGAAGAGCACACGTCTGAACTCCAGTCACCGCTCATTAT
>CAZQQL010000090.1:0-12569 GCA_964595455.1 uncultured Dehalococcoidaceae bacterium | reverse complement strand
CCCTACACGACGCTCTTCCGATCTCGATATCATGCCATTGTAGGCGATCAAAGGCACTTAGAATCACCGTTGTACCAGACTCTCTTAGGAAATCGTTCCCCGAATACAACGTGGGACGATCTAGTTTGACATCTGAAGCATGATCCGTCTCTAGACTTTGCTTACTTAGCTTTATTTTTTGGGGATGATTCTTTGCAGTTTTAGAGATAATAACCAACTCTGAACATATGGCCATAAAAGAAAATATTCCATATCCGAATTGACCATTAGTCCAAGGTTGTTCTTTTTTGTCTGAATTGCCTATCTCTTGAATTATTCTGAGTAATCCACTTTGTGTCATGCCCTCACAATTGTCGGATATTATTATTCTAGCTGTTTTAAAATTTGCTCCACTAAATTCTATAGAAAACTCCAGCGGTCGAATATAACTATTTGCCTTTTTATCATACAATTGTTCGGCATTATCAAAGGAGTTGTCTATGAACTCCATTAACACTCGTAGGGGATCTGTATATAAAGAGGAGATGTTTACCAGTATGCGTGGCGAAATTGCAGGAGATATGTAGTTACTACCTTTTCTCATTCTCTACTCCTAAACCAGCATATTATAACTTGAATTGTGTTTTTTCTTTGAAACTGAATCTAGACTTCGTTTCCTTCAATTGCTTTTCAATAGCATTAAATATCTTTGTAATATCCTCTCGGCTGTAGGAATATAATCTTCTGTTGGACATATTCCCTAGTAACCTGAGTTTTTCGAGTACGTTATTTGTTCTGGATGCTGCAATTCTTTTAAATTTGTCTTCTTTTGATTCATTCTTATGAACCATATATGCTCCATAATTGCCTTAATCTTATTATGAGATATACCACAATAATCACTACAATGTCAATATATTTAATATAATGTCATTTTATGGAATATAGTGTTTCATGCGATATAGTAGACACTAACCTTATGGTTAGAATGATCATCCAATAAATTATTGTAAGACTGGCGCGCCCTTCGGTCTTGCTTCCCAGTTCACTCCGTCAGGCCTTCAGCCGGTCCCGAACCGATAGCCGTTCTGTTGCTTGCCCTGGGCGTACCGCTCGTAATTCCCAAATTCCCGCTTACTTTTCGCTCTGGTAATGACTTCTTTCAACGCAGGAGACAGGTCAGGTAGGGGACCCAGAAAATCAACCGTCAGGTCCACACGCGAAACCTTGACCTCGGAGACTTCAACCCAGGTCCGCAGCCATTCATCCATTTTCTGTACGGAGGCTGCCCAACCTTCACGCCAGAGGAACATCGATTTGAAGCGTACTTTTAGCTCCGGGAAGTTGGAACCGGAACGGGCTTCAGAGAAAATGCGGATATCGAAATCATCATTAGTCAGGATGTACTTGTACCTCGATGATCCAGTCCGCATAACCATGACAAGCAGGCCTCGGAACTTGATTCCGGTCCCTTTATCAAATTGAGTAGCCTGGGCAGCTTCTTTGGCATGTTCCAGTGTGTCCCATTCGTCCTGGGATAGCTTGTACTCTTGGATACAATACCCAATTTCCAGCGTGTCGATACCTGCGATCAATGCTCGATAATTTGAGGTTTGCAATCTTTCACCTTTTCTTGAGCGCGAGTCACCAGGTTCTTGAACAGCCGTTTACCAGCCTCGATCTGTTCGGGAGTAGGCTTTCGAATTTCGATACTGAAGGTAACGACAGGTTCTTTGGCGTTACTGCGCTCATTGCCTTTCATACTTCCAGCAAACCATGAATGAAGGCATGAGAAACTGTAGATTTTTTGTACAAAAAGAAAAGCCACCCGAAAGAGTGGCTATATGAACGCGGTTGTCTCTTATCTATTAACCAGACAATTTCCGTCGGGGATATCCAAGTGCGTTATCGACAGGTTGGATTTCTCTACTCACGTTTTCAGGGTATAGTTCTATTCCCGTTTCTAAATAATACTTCCTACAAAATTCCTCTGGACCATTGTAGACCACCCGACTTTGATACCAGTGCTCGGCAGCTTCAAGAATCGTTCTATCATTTTTCAGTTTCAATCCCGTCTTTTTCCCGGCCGCTACAATCATCCTGTGTAACCTGCTAGATGGCTGTTCAGAAAGTACCTTATGAAAATCTACTACTTTGCCTTTGTATTTCCTTAATTTGTAAATGCGTCTTAATCTTTCTATAGTGATGTTCCCGTACTCGAAACCGGCTTTTATCACTATCGCCAACATGAGCCAGAGTGAATTACCAATCTTGACCCGAGGATTCCCTTTTTCTAAGTCAGACTGACGATTGAATCCAACCGTTACGAATTCGGTCACTTTATTAATGAAATCTAGGAATTCAATGAACCCCTCAAGGCTTCGAAATCCAGCCAGGATTTTTTCTTCCGTACCGTCTTCAGACAGAATTTCGTTCAAAGTGTTTCCAGTAAAGAGGTCATTGATCTCTCGAAACGGTTTATTTGGATCAGGGAACAGCACCGTTTCAGGATGTTTTAGAGCATTCACTAATTCATCCTGCATCTCCTGAGGTACTTCAGCCATAATTGCACCGTAAAGCCTTTTCAGAGCAGGATCGCCATAGCTTTTTACTATCTTTTGAAAAATCTGCCTTGCGGTTTCAGACTGTCTCGTAACCACTTCCACGCAGGCAACAGCATATGCCAATGGTAGAGAATCTTCAGCCCAACGATGAGGAGTGTTGCGGAACCAGGATGATTGATCTTCTTGCATTATTAAGATATTCTAGCATTTAGTCTCTAATATTTCTTCTTTTTACCTTGCTTCGTCATGTTATAATAGTTCAGAGGTAATAAGTGTCGGCGATAATTGGAGCTTGCATAGGAATCTTGATTGAGGTCGTGACACCTTGGTCGGATATTGTCATGCAGCCAATCAACGCTGTAATGGCCGACCCTTCGATTAGTAGCAACCCCGGATTAGCTGCTATGATTTCACTCTTGGGCGTTGTCGCCGCCTATCTCTTTCTACCTGTGTTTGGTGCAGCTAGCGGATTCTTCTTGGAAAGCTCCGGTTAGCTTGACTACACCGCAACGTACGCATGGAATGGCAGACATTCCGATGTTCGTCCAGTGGTGAGTAGGCTCAACTGAGGCTAAAATAACAACAGAGGGCATCATCCTGCTTGAGATGATACCCTCGTTGTTTATCGACTCAGTGGTAGCAGAGACCTTGATTGCTAAGCCATATCCTCATCCTCGATCCAGGCATCGAAGCGCAGACCGGAGGCCGGATCATAGTCGCGTTGGAAGGCTTCCGGATACTGTTCCATCCAACGCTTCATCTCGGGGACTGTCACCGGTTCCACTTCAACCAGGTAACTGCTGGTAGCCTGTCCGGCCGCGTTCTTGGAGGTCAGGCCGATGGGGCTGATGAGGTTGATGGCCCCGCCGCGATCGAGCTTGCCGGGAACGATGAAATCCGCCCGGGCGCCGTGGTCGACGTAGACAACGCCGGGCATAACGCGTTCCCAGACCAACGCTCCGCAGAGGACGATGCCCCGCTCGTTATATGCCTTGACGATGTCGCCGTTCTTGATGCCACGCCGGGCGGCGTCCGAGGGGTGCATCCAGAGCGGTTCATACATGTAGCCGTCCCAGCCCTTGACCTTGCAGGTAAGCGCTTCGCGGGTCCAGGAAATATCATCACACTGGGCATGGACACGCCAGCGGCCGTGGTTGGACATCATCAGCAGCGGGAACATCCGTGCCCGGTCGCTGGAAATCCTTTCGTCATGGGTCTCGCTTTTTTCTATCCACTTCGGCATCGGGGGCCGTTCGACGTCATCCGGGAAGTGTTCCGCCAGCCGCTCCGAGTAGAACTCCAGTTTTCCGGATGGCGTCGGCAGGGGGTTGGCTTCCGGGTCTTCGTAGAAGGCCCGCAGTCCAGGAGGATCGTTTTCCCAGTCGTCAGCCGTCGGGAAAGGGTAGTAGCCTTTCTCACTGAATTCCTCCCAGCTGATGTAGTCCGGCAACTCGAATTTAACAAAGGCTTCCCGTATCTGGTCTTCGATTGATTTCCCTCCGGTCATCGTTTCGTACATATCCAGCTTTTTGGCTACTTCCAGGACGGTCTGATAATCGCTCATCGATTCGCCGATAGACTGCATTGCCTGGCGCTGCAGGGTGATGCAGGACGGCTGACCGCCGCTGGAAGGGCCGCCGTTGGAGACGATATCTTCTTCCTCCAGCGTCGTGTTGACCGGCAGGATGATATCGGCCAGGAGACAATCGTTCTCCAGCCAGGGGTGCTGGGCGACGATACACTCGATCTTGGGACTGCGCATGGCTTCAATCGTCTTGTTGCCGTCGTTCCAGCAGGTCGTCCGGCAGGGCGAATCGGTCCAGATCATGTGGATTTCGGTCCCGCCCTCTTCCGCAGGTATGGGGTACCTGTATTTGACGAACTGGTCCTCCGTTTTTTCCGCGATGGCGCCGCTTCCCCAGAATGTGATGGGCGGTTCTAGGATCGCCTGCTGGAACAGCGTCTTGGGGATACCCTGTTTCGTATTGAAGTAGATGGTCAGATTGTGCCGGCCGCCCCTGGCCTGGCGTTCGGTCTGTTCCGGCGAGCCGCGGACAAAGGAAGGCCCGGCGCTGCGCGGCATGCCTGCCCCGAAACTGATCTGGCACTGATGCACACCCGGTCTGCCGAGGCCCTGCATGCCCAGCAGGATACATTCCAGCCGTGCGGGCTCATGGGAGTACGGCCCCCGGATATAGGAGCCGCCATAGTAATGGGCGATGGAAGTGGGTTTTCTGGCGAACTCCCGGGCCAGCGCCTTGATGGTCCACTCCGGCACTCCACATTTCGTGGATGCCCAGGCCGGCGTCTTGGGCACGCCGTCTTCCTCACCCATGACGTAAGCCTTGAACCGCTCGAACCCGACAACATGGGTAGCCACATAGTCTTTTTCATACGTGTCTTCCTTGATCCAGAGGTACACAATCGCCAGTTGCAGCGCGGCATCGGTATTAGGGAAGACCGGGATCCATTTATCGGCGTGGATGGCGGCGCTGTAGTTCAGGTCCGGGCAGATGTATATCTGCTTGATGCCGATATCCGTCCAGAAATAGCTGATCCGCGAGCCGGTCTGACCGCTGAACCCCCAGGGCGTCGTTTCCGGATCGCCGCCCCAGACGAGTACCATTTCAGAATTCTCCGAGATGTCCCTGGTAATATTGGCGGCCGGGCGCATCAGGCCGCGGTAGCCTTCACCCCACACGTGTTTCGCTCCCCAGTACCAGCCTTCCCAGCTATCCGGATTGCGTATCTGCTGGGTATAGCCGCCCATCAACTGCAGGAGGTGGGCCGGCGCTCCATGGTACACATGCAGGTTCTTGGCCTCGCCGTGCCCGTCGCCCTGGACGAGGATCGAATACGGACCGTACTTCTCGTGCAGCCGGCGTATCTCGGCGGCGATGATGTCCGTGGCTTCATCCCAGGACATCCGCCGGTACTTGCTCTTGCCCCGGTTTTCCGGGCGCCTTTCTCCGTTCGGGTCCCAATCCACCCGTTTCAGCGGGTACTTGATACGGTTCGGTGAATACGCCCGTTTCTTGTAGGCGAGGGAAAACGGAGCGGGCAACGATTTGAGGAGCGGTTCCAGTGTCCTGCCGTTTTTCTGCATTTTCCACGGTTTGAGGTCGTTCCGGCTGAATTTCCAGTCATAATGCAACGGCCTGATCCTGACAATCTTGCCGCCCCGGGTATCGACGGCGCAGGGCACGCCCCCGCCACCGAGCAGTCCCAGTGCTTTAATGACCGTTTTTTCTTCACTTTGCCGGTTCTTTTCCATATGGCGACCTCATGTTTCCGGGATTGTGCTTTTTTCCGCTTTGCATGGTATACTGTTATGCATAGCATAACTACCGTTCTGCATTATAGTATCGTGTAATCCGGCCTGGTTTGTCAAACGGCATGACCCCCGGAACTGTAATTGACACGCTGCCGGGAGAATGAATACAATCCCATATCAATACAGTGGAAACCAAGGACGTACAGCGATGCCGGATGACAGCCGAACAAAGATTAAAGTTATCGCCAAGGCCATAGCGGTCCTCCGGGCGATCAGCCTGGGCAGCAGCCGCCTCAACACGATAGCCCGAGATGTGGATCTGACCCGGAACCAGGTATTCCGCATTCTCCATTCATTGATGGATGAAGGCATCGTGACGCAGGACCCGGTTAGCCGGGAGTATTTCATGGGACCGCGGCTCTTCGAGATAACAGCGAACCCGTTGCGGACGCACGAGAACCTCATCAACGCGGCCTACCTGGAGATGAACAACCTGATGAAGGCCACCGGCGAGACCGTCCGGCTCGACATCAAGTTCGGCATGGAAAAGATCATTCTCCGGCAGGTCATCGGGACGCACCAGTTGACGTATATCGGAGAAACCAACCCGGTAGCCCATCTGTGGAAAGGCTCGGTAGGCAAGGCGCTGCTCTCACAAATCGACGACAGCGAGATGGACTATATTTTTGAAAAGGACACCTTTGCGCTCAAACAATTACCGACCGCTGCTGACAAAACAGCATTCAAAAAGGAAATAGAGAAAGTAAAACGGCTGGGATTTGCCGCCAGTTTCAGCGAGATCGAGGAAGGGGTAGCGAGCCTGGCAGCGCCGATCAAGGGGTATATCGTTCCAGCCGCATTGACCGTCATCGGGCCGGACCACCGGTTGAAGTCACAACAGACAGAATATCTGGAAAAACTCAAGTCCGCCGCGGCAGCCATTACCCATAATCTAACTGCCACGAATTAGCGGCTGGACGTGGTATAAAACCGTTCTCTACGTTCGTCTGATGTATCGCGAACGGTAAAATTTCTATCGTAGGCGAGACGCGGGAAGTCAGCGAGTGCTCCTTCCCCTCAATACCCCCCATACTCCCGCAGCCGGTCCATCATTGACCGGAACTCCTCAATAGTGCCTTTGTTCGGGATGCGCAGGTGGATGATGAGCCCGCCGCCCCGGCCGCATTTATCAATGAGGTCCTTCACGAACTCCTCCACTTCCCGGATGGAGCAGACCTTCAGCGAGTGAGGCGTGCGGACGTACAGGCAGGTGTAGCCCTTGAGGATGTTCTTGGCTCTCACGGCGTCGCAGTACTCTATCGAGGCCACCACTTTCCCCTTCGGCAGCTCAAGGAGCCGCTCCAGGCGGTCGCCGTATTCCGCCTCGAAGAACGGCACCGGCACGTAGCCCAGGTCGATGTCCGTCTGGAGGACTTTCTTCAACCCCGGCCAGTAGAAACGGTCGAACTGCTTTTCGGACATGAATACTTTGTCGCCGCGCCAGAGCGGTATGCCGACCTGTTTCGGGTTACCCCTCTTCGCGGGGTCGGCCGGCAGCGCCCGGGCGATGTTCCGCTCCAGTATCGCATCGCAGAGCCGGAGCAGCTTCTCCGGACGCCGGAACATGTCCGTCATGGAGCCTCTCATGCCGCGCAGAAAGCTGGAGACGATATCGAACGGGACGAGGCCAACACCAGCGTTACTCACCGGCGCGAAGGCCGGAAACCCGAGCTCCGCCAGCTCTTCATACGAGTCCCCGATGGCTTCCCGGAACTTCAGCGTTTCCCGTCCCGCCCTGGCTATTGATTCGGCCATCTCGATGAACTCGGGAGTGGCGAAAAGCTGTGTGACACCCTCGAAACCCTGGAACAGGTTGCTGATGGGCGGAAGCTTGGCGAACGGGCTGGCGGCGCCGTAGATCCTCGGCAGGACGCGGCGCAGCACACAGTCCGAGGGGTCGTCCAGGAAGTGGTCGTACTCGTCCGCCTTCAGGTATTCGCCCTCTATGTACTGGTATTCATCATCGGGGGAGAGCGGCCCGCCGGGCCAGGCCTTGTTCTTCACGCCGAGGGCATCCATGGCCGCGCCGGAACTCGGCAGGCCGGCGTCGCACATGTCCGGTTCAAGGGCGACCGTCAGTTGCCGGATGGCCCGCTTATAGGCCAGCGGATCGTAGTAAGCCGCGGAATTCGGGATGTCCGCATGATGGCGCGTGTGGACGCGGACCATGAAAGGGACCCGGTCCGGTATCCGCAACTCGATGGCGTCCCGTACCCTTTTTTCCCTCTCCTCGTAGAGCTGTCCGGTGGACTTGCCGGTCTCTGCCTCTATCTCCTGCTTCAGGATTTCCTGTTCACGCTGGTAGGTCTGCCGGGAATCGGACATGCTTGTTTCCTCCGGTCATGAATTTGAACTATTGACGGGTCTTCCCGTTTTCGTGGTGATGACAAGGTCGTTCGCGACCTAGTCCAGCTTTGCGGCCTGTTCTTCGGCGAGATTTTCCAGCAGGACACGGGCTTTAACCGCGGCGCGCGCGCGGTGGCTGACCTGGTTCTTGATGTCCGGCGGGAGTTCCGCCATGGTGCGGTTAAGCTCCGGGATGTAGAAGACGGGATCGTAGCCGAAGCCCAGCCGTCCCCGGGCTTCGAGGGCTATTTCTCCTTCACACTCCCCGCTGGCAAGCTGCACCCGCCCGCCGGGTATCGCGATGGCTATCACGCAGCGGAAACGGGCCTGCCGCATCCCTTCCGGTACTTTTTTAAGCTTTTTCAGAAGGAATGCCACCTTCTGGGCGTCCGTGGCGTTGGGTCCGGCATACCGGGCCGAACGGACTCCCGGCTCGTCGTTGAGCGCATAGACCTCCAGGCCGGAATCATCCGCCAGTGAAGGCAGGCCGCTGGCTGCGGTCATCGTGGTAGCCTTGAGGATGGCGTTCTCCTCGAAGGTCTCTCCGGTCTCTTCTACATCGGCTTCGATGCCGGCCTCGGCAGGCGTGGTCAGCGTAAAAGGAACACCATCCAACAGGCGCTTGTATTCCCGCACCTTGCCCTGGTTGTTCGTGGCGAGGAGGAGCCTGGGAGCGTCCACGGTTAATACTCGATCCCCTTTCGGGCCTTGATGCCCCGGTCATAGGGGTGCTTGACCTTGACCATCTCCGTGACCTGGTCGGCGAGTTCGATGAGGCGGCTATCGGCGTAGCGGCCGGTCAAGATGAGTTCGACGTGGCTCGGCTTGTTCTTGACGAGGTCGATGACGTCCTCGATGCTGATCAGGTTATACTCCAGGGCGACGTTTATCTCGTCGAGCAGGACGATGTCGTACTCGCCGCCATTCACTACTTCCCGGGCTTTGGCCAGCGCGGCTTCCGCTTCTTTCTTTTCTTCCGGATCGTCCCGGCCGCTCAGTTTGCGCAGGCCGTAACCGGCGACTTCGATGTTGGGCAGTGAAGGCAGGGAGAGATACTCCCCGTGTTCGTAATGGCCCTTCATGAAGAAAATAACGAACGTCTTGAGGCCGTAGCCAGCCGCCCGCAGGATAGTGCCGAGAGCGGCGGTTGTCTTGCCTTTGCCGTTGCCGGTGTTGATCTGGACGAGGCCCGTCCGCCGTGTATCCGCCATGGAGACCTCACATGAAAAAGTATCCGGATTCACTCTAGCAACCCTGCCGCAGGCTTGTCAATCCGCCGGACGGTTGTCAGCCCCTTCTTCAACACGGCTGCGCGTGCGCCACCAGGTGATCAATCCGGTAAAAACGGCCATGGCGGTCTGGTAAATAATTACGCGGGCAGGAATGTCCCACCACCAGTCCAGGAAGATAAGTCCGATGAAGAGAAAAGCGAGGGCCGGTGTGGTAGCGCGGGCAAAATAAACGATCAGCAGGACCGGCACGGTGATGATGAGGGCGGGTATGGTGACGAGCACGTACAGCGTTCCGATGAGCACGGCCACACCCCGTCCGCCGCGGAACCCCAGCCAGACGGGGAAGGTATGCCCGATGACGGCGGCCGCGCCCGCGGAGAGGACGACCCATTGCTCGGCATCCGCAGCCTGGGCGATAAGAATGACGGCGGCTCCCTTGGCGACATCGACCAGGTAGACGATCACGCCGGCGGCCTTGCCGAGTTCTTTAAAGGCGTTGGCGGCGCCGGCGTTGGCGTCCCCCAGGTTGCGGATATCGCCTTTTTTCAGGAACCTCCCAGCCAGGTAAGCCGTGGGGATCGAGCCAATGAGGTATCCGATGGCGATGAAAATCCAGGCCGGCATGGACCGCTCCCTTCCACCACACGCGCCGACGCGTGTAGACGCTGGTGCCGGGAGAGGGGCTCGAACCCACATGGATTTCTCCGGCGGATTTTAAGTCCGCTGCGTCTGCCAATTCCGCCATCCCGGCGTCTACGTAACAATTGTAGCTAGGCAAGGGTGGGGAGTCAAGGAGAAAGCTCAGGACTACTGCCCACTACCCTTCCCGCGCTACAATATAACCAGACGTAGTATCCGGAGGGAAACCGTTATGACAACACCGAAAAAGCTTTATCGCAGCAGGAAGGACCGCATGATCGGCGGAGTGTGCGGCGGGCTGGCTCAGTATTTCACCATCGATCCCACCGTCATCAGGCTTATCGCCGTGATATCCCTGCTGTTCGGTAGCCTCGGCTTCTGGGCTTACCTCATCATGTGGATCGTTGTCCCGGAAGAACCGGTTATCTAGTCTCCAGCCGGACGCTTACTGCAGCCAGTGCGGATCATTTTTGAAGGAAGCGATGTACTGCTGCTTCCGTCCGGCTGGCAGCCACGAAGTCCGGATACCCTGAATGATCACATCCCTGATTTCATCGCGGGTGAAACCGAGTTCTGTTTCCAGCGTCCGGTATTCCGCGGCCAGTGAATTGCCGAACATTTTCGGGTCATCCGTATTGATGGAAAGCGGTATTCCCAGCTCATGATAGCGCCGCACCGGGTGCTCTCCGGCAGACCTCACCACTCTCGTCCGAATGTTGGAAATCAGGCATATCTCGATGGGAATGCGGTGTTCGGCGATGTACGCTACCAGCTCCGGGTCTTCAATTGCTCGCGTCCCGTGCCCTATCCTTTCCACGCGCAGGTCCCGTATCGCGCCCCAGACGCTTTCCGGCCCGCTCGCCTCGCCGGCATGAGCGCTGGTATGGAACCCGGCAGCCCGCGCCGTCTCGTACACAGCGGCAAACGGCCCCGGCGGGTAGTCATGCTCGGAACCGCCGATGGTGATGCCGATGATGCCCAGGTCCTTTACCTCGGTGATCTCGGTGAGGGTGCGTGCGGCGTTCTCCGGCCCGTTGTTCCGGACCAGGTCGGCAATGAGGGAAATCTCTATCTCCGGTACTTTTGTTAAGCCGGCGCGGATAGACTCCGCCAGTTCCCGGGTTTTCAAACCGTGACGCGCAAAGTCCGATGGCGAAAAGGTGATCTCCGCATAGCGGACATTCTGGGATACCAGGTCCCGGGCTACGGCTTCAGAAAAGAAGGTAAAATCCTCGTACTCCCGCAGGAACTGGTTTTTCCACATCCATGTTTCGATGAAATGCGGGAAATCACGGTACGAGAACCTTGCGGTTAATGCCGAAGCATCAGGTACCTCCCGCGTTCCTCCATACTTCAACACCAGTTCCCACAATGCATCCAGCGGTATCGCCCCTTCCAGGTGGACGTGGAGTTCTGTTTTCGGGACGCGGTCGTACCAGGAATCGTTCATGTTCAACTTGTCCTTTTAACGAACTCAACCGGGCGCCGGTTGAGGCTCGATGGCTTTGCTCCTGCCCGCCAGGATGATCGATACCAGGCCGATGCAGGCCATGCCGAGCAGCAACAGGAACGGTCCGGTGAAGCTGCCTGAGGCATCAACCATGCGGCCGGTAATATAAGGACCCAGTGCGCCACCCACACCCCCGCAGAAGATCATCACGCCAAGTATCGCCCCGTGCGCCCGCATCCCGAAGTACTCAGCCACCAGCGGCGAGACCAGCGTGAAGAAACCGCCGTGGCAGAACCCGTAGATGACCGCGAACAGCCCCAGCGCCCAGGCCGACCGGGCCCATTGGAGCCATACAAAAGACGCAGCGAAGACGACGAGGACGAAGAGGATGGAGCGGCGGCTGCCGGCCCTGTCGTTGCCGACCCCGGCCAGGAACCTCCCGGCAATGCTCGCGCCGCCCAGGACGGAGACCATCGTCGCTCCCACTGCTTCCGTCTGCCCGGACAGCACCACGGCCGGCGCGTAATGGACGATGAGCGAGAAGGTGCAGAAAAAGGTGCTGAAGAACATGAGGCAGACCATCCAGAAGGCGCGGGTACGCAGCGCCTCGCGGAAGGTGAACCCGCTTTCAGCCTTCCTGATGTCAGCGGCGTCCCTCACGCCTGCTCCGTCCGGCAGCAGACCCATGCTGGAGGGGTCCCGTCTCAATAGTTGCGCCGCCAGTACGACGAGCACCAGGAGCGTGATGCCGACCCACAGGTAAGCATGCCGCCAGCCGCCCTGGGAGATCAGCCAGGCGAGGACCAGCGGGGCGATCAGGGTGCCGGCGCCGGTACCGACCTTGACGATACCGCTCATCGTGCCGCGGCGGCGGACGAACCACCTTGCCGTGGTCGAAAGCAGCACCACGTCCACGCCGCTGATGCCGATGCCGACGATAAATCCCTGGAACAGGAAAAGCTGCCAGACACTGTTCGTCCAGTACATCAGGAGAAACCCGATGCCCACCATGACGCCGGAGTAGG
>CAZQQL010000089.1:0-12759 GCA_964595455.1 uncultured Dehalococcoidaceae bacterium | reverse complement strand
ACGGTTATCGGCCACTCGGCAGGTTCAGCGGATTGATAGAGTATCTTGTCACCTACCCGATGGGCTAGTTCCGCCCACATGCCAAATCCGTCTTCCAGGTAAGCTTTTGTAGCGACGACATTCGGGATATCCGTTATCTTTTCAACGAGGGCGGGATTAAACTGGCTGGGATGGAACCGTCCGAAATCAAAAAACTGCTTGGGCCAAAGGTCTATCAGCAGGTTCGTAGAATCGCAGATCTTCTTGGTGACCTGATAGATCTCATCCTCATTATTGGGACGGAACATCAGAGGCCAGCCAAGAAGAACGTGGGTACCGCCGACGTTCTCAAAATGATGGAGCAGTTCTATGTCTTCGTCGACCGTATTATCGCCGGAATACATGGAAACGAGCGCTTTACCTTTGGCTTCTTCACAGGCGATCTGGACGAACCTCTTGCGTTCTTCGAAGGTCATGGAACAAATTTCCTGCTGGCAGAAAATGCTGAAAGCACCTTTGCTGATGTTATGGCGGACGTCGTGCCGGATACCTTCTTCGTCAAGTTCACGCATGTCCGGCATAAAGGACGGACTGATCGTACTGCATAACCCATGATAGTGTTCCTTGGCCCATTGCTTGGCTTCTGATTTCGTGAATTCCATCGAGTTACTCCTTAAAAGGTGAAGTAGTATGAGGCGGCGGTTTCTCAACACCGCGGGCGTTTATTTTTTTATCCATGCATCCTCGGGCACCCAACCGGGCCCTCTGTTGTTGAATCCCGCGTCCATGACGTAGGGTTGTGAAGCATATCCGGTACCGCCGTTCATCACGGGGATCACCAGGGCTTCCTCGTAGAGATAGTGGAGGACCGCCCGGATGAGATCGACATCCATGGTGGGAGCATTCTGTGAGGCGTCGTATAACTCGATGAACTCGGGAGTCCTCTGCCATACCGTATTCATCATTGTCATGCCCGGCCGGAAAGCCAGGGCGAATGCGCTATTCCAGTTTGAACCGCCAAAGACCGGCTGCATGAGCAAGACACTTTCCAGCGTATTGGAATCTTCAAACCACTTCGGTATCGCTGCCGGAATGCTTATGGAGATAGTGATCCCCGCATCGGCAAGGTTATTCTGAATGGCCACAGCGATATTCCTGTCAATGCCGACCGGGATAACAGAAAGCGTAGCAGTGAAACCATTGGGGAAGCCTGCCTCGGCTAGAAGTTCTTTGGCTTTCCCTACATTGTGCGTTCTGGCAGGAACAAAATTCGGATCATAGGCGCTGGCGGACGGAGAAGCTATCTGGTAAGCTGCAGACCAGAACCCGTAGCTGAAAGCATTGGCGATGGCTTCACGATCGAGAGCGTATTCCACTGCCTCACGGACCTGTTTAATGGCAAAAGGAGAGGTCTCATGAGCGGTGTCCGGCAGCAGTAGGAACGTTGAGGTGACATTAACGTCTATTATGAATCCCATGTTCTTGAGATCAAACGCCATTTTGGCGGGTTCGATCTGTAGAATATCAGCCTCTCCGGACTGTAGAGCCGCTTTCTGGGTCATCGGGTCACCAATGTACAGAATGTCGACTTCATCGAGGTAAGGCTTACCTTCCATCCAGTAATCAGGATTTCTCACGGACTTATAACTGACATCTCGCTCAAAGCTGAGGAATTTAAAGGGCCCGGTGCCTACGGGATTGTTCCTCATCCACTCTTCGCCGTTTTTCTCGTAAGCTGAGGGTGAGACCATCCATGAAGATGCGCTGTCCATGCCGGTTACAATGGTATTGGTCCAGTAGTTCAGGTTGAGGCGGACTGTGTAATCATCAATGATGTCCACCGATTTCCAGCTTGGCTGAGACATCTTGGCGATAGTGTGATCGAGGTTCCATTTAGCCGCCTCAGCATTGAATTCTGTCCCGTCGTGGAATTTGACCCCTTTTCTGAGTTTGAAGGTAATAGACATGAGATCATCGGCAACCGAATAACTTTCCGCGAGGCAGGGAACTATATTGCTGTTACCATCAACATGAAGAAGAGGTTCGATGATTTGATGGGAAGAAATAAGGTCGTTCCCGAATAGTTCCCAGGGCAGACCGCCTGTCCCGGAAGGGCTGGCCCAGAGAATCATTTTCAGTGTACCTCCGTACTTTTCGACGTCAGTAGCGGTTGTCGTTGGACTTGGCGTAGAGGTGGTCGTCTGAGTTGAAGCAGACGTGGTAGTCGTCTGGGCAGGTGAAGAGGTGGTTGTGCTCGTTGCTGTTGTTGTTGTGGTGGTAGTTTCTTGTCCGGAATCACCGCAGCCGAACAGTACGGAAATGGTAACAAGTAGGATAACTAAAAGAAAAAATAGATTTTTCACTGCTCCTTATCCTCCTCTTCTAGAGCACAGAATGCTGCCGTATTTCAAGCTCAGGGTCAGGCGTCCCAACGCTTCAGCCTGGCTCCTTTTGCGTAATTCACTCTGCCGACATAGAATTCTTCTTCAGGTTCGCGCGGGGTCACGCCCATGGCTCTGACAGCCGCCCTCATTCCTTCTTTCTGGTAATCGTACAGCCTGCCGGTGGGTTGCCTGACGCTGCCGCCATTACCCCCCACCAGCCAGTGAGCGTATTTATCACTGAGCGCGGTAACGATACCGGAATGGAAATAAGAGTCCATGTTACCGCCGCCGCCACCTGGTCTGCCTTTCTGCCCTTCCCAATACATGTCAAGAGCCTTGTCAACTTCGCCTTTTATCAACAGATTAAACAGGTTCACCATACGGGGGTTTTCCGGGGTCTGCATCGTATAAAATGGCCCGGCGCCGCTCCATTGCTGCCCGTAAACAGGCACGGTGACGAACCATCTGTCTGGCATCGGATCATTGACGAGAATCCGGTCTCCCACGAGCCTGAAGGCCATTACGGAAATTGCCAGGTTGCTGCCGCCGCCTACTTTCATGCCGACGACATTCGGGATATCGGCGATCCGATCGAGGGCTTCTGGAGGGAAGTAACTCGGGTGCATCTTGTGGACATGCAGCCTGCCCGGGTAAAATACTATCCCGAGATTGGTCGATTCACAAACATACTTATATTCCCCGTAAATGTCTTCCACCGAACGGGGGTAATATTGGATTGGATGACCTACTGTTGCGAAGGTGCAGCCCGCTTTCTCAGCATGTTTCAGCATTTCTATATCTTCTTCAACGGTATCCTGCAGTACGGTCAAAGAAGTATGGATTCTTCCTTTAGCTTCCTGACAGACTATCTCCACGAACCTTTTACGCTCTTCGAAAGTCAGGCCGCAGGACTCTACCGCGCACATCGCAGAGATAAAGCCATTAGCGATGATATGGTTAACATCCCATCGAATACCTTCTTCGTCCAGTTCCTGCAGGTCCGGCGTGAACGAAGGGAAGATAACCACTTCGAGTCCTTTAAAGTTTTGCCTTGCCCAGCTTTTTGCCTCCGACCTGGTATACTCTAAAACCATTGTCAGTCTCCTTTTCGAATCCGCTGATGCTTGTCCGGGCCAGGGTTTGGGGTGTAAACTAATTCGTATCAAGATACGTATACGTACTTGATTTTTAGTTACCCAATCATATACCATGCTTTCAAGGAATGTCAAGAGTCATCTCCTTTATCGAAACAAAGACGTGGACCGAATACTCCGGGTGGTGGGAAATCAAGGGGAGCATCTGTTACAAGAGATGTGTATAATGAACCGGATGACCGGTTCTGAAAGGGAAAACAGGTGGGAAATTCGTCGGTTGCATACATCGAGGTTTTTGATCCAACAGGTAAGGTCGAGCAACACAGCATTGAAGCATCGAGTGGGTTAGCAGAACTGAACGGGAAGGTTATCGGGTTGGTCGATAATGGAAAACCCAACTACGATATCTTCCTGGATCGCGTGAAAGAACTCTTGGGCGTTAAATTTGAGTTTGCGGAGACAGTTCATATTAAAAAAGGCAATAACGATACCGGCGCTCCTCTGAACGCCGATGATATCAACCGGCTCGCAACCCGTTGTGATATCGTGCTGAACGGCATCTGCGATTGAGGGTCATGCACAACGTGGAGTATCCACGATGCAACAGAACTGGAGAAGAGAGGCAAACCAACCGTTACGATCTGCAGTGACTCGTTCATCTCCCTGGCAACAACCATCGCGGCTGCCAAAGGTATGCCGTCCCTGCGCCTGCTGGTGGTCCCTCACCCGATTGCCGGTATCCCGGCTGAGCAGGTCCGGGCCAAAGCAGAAAAAGCTATTGATGAAATCATCGCCTGTCTGATAGGTAAATGATTTGAATCCGTTCTAAAGGAGAAAAGTATGGATTTTGTCAATATCGACCCGCTCTTGAGAGACTCAATAGATATGCATATGCATCCCGGACCGGGAGGTCTTTGCCGTCTCGATGCCATCGAGGCAGCCGAGCAGGCGAAAAAGGCCGGGATGAAGGCGATCGTCCTAAAAAGCCATTCCTATACCGCCGCTGCCGTAGCGATCCTCGTGAACAAGGTTGTACCCGATTTTAAAACTTTTGGCGGCGTTTGCCTCGATTTCGAGATAGGCGGACTCAATTACCACGCCGTGCAGACCTCCGCTATGATGGGCGCCAAGGTGGTCTGGATGCCCACCTTTTCCTCGGTCAATTCCATAAATATGATGAGAGCCCTCGGGCTTCCGCTGCAGGGCGAAGGCATTTCTCTTATCGGCGCCAGCGGCAAACTCGTACCGGAAATGGATGCAATTCTTAACATTATCAAAAAGCATAACATGGTGCTGGCCAGTGGCCACATTTCCCCCCGGGAGACGTTTGCGCTGGTTGAGGAAGCGGTCAAGAAACAGATAACGAAGATCGTCATTACCCATCCTACTGATAAAGAATTTTCAGAGAATCCCTTTACGATTGATGAACTAAAGCAATTAACCGGACTGGGCGCGATCGCAGAGTTCACCCTTGTCGGCATGCTGCCGAATGAGTTCTGCCATGACCCGGCCGCAATTGTAAAAATCATCAAGACCCTGGGCGCGGAACACTGCCTCATGAGCACCGACCTCGGTCAACCGCAAAATCCCTTGCCGGTGGAGGGGATGCGCCTTCTTATGGCTACCCTCCTCCATCATGGATTGTCTCAGGCAGAGGTGGAACTCATGGCAAAGGTTAATCCGGCTAAATTACTCGATATTGAGTCAGCTGTGTAAAGGGGTCCAGCATGGTGCAGGATGCTGAATTGAGCTCACAAAGGATAAAAATCGTCGATTCCATCGAGGAAGTCTACAGGACTTACTGCGAACGTGGCTGGGGAGATGGCCTGCCGATCATACCCCCGACCGAAGAAAGAGTGCGAAGGATGCTGTCCGGCTGTACCCGAGCTCCGGAAGAAACGATAGCTGTGCTCCCTCCCAGAATGGGGAAAGCAACCATCGAGAAGATTGCAGTTAATGCTGTCATGGCAGGTTGCCTACCTGATTACCTGCCGGTACTTGTTGGCGCGGTCAAAGCAGTCGCTGAGGAAAAATTCAATCTGCTGGGAGTACAAGCTACCACTCATCCTTGCGGTATTCTCATTGTTATCAACGGCCCCCTGGGCAAAAGCCTTGGTGTCAACAGCGGCGGGAACGCCTTCGGTCCGGGAGTCCGCGCCAATGCGACCATCGGGCGTGCTTTAAGCCTTATTCTTCTCAATATCGGGGGCGGAATACCGGGGCAAATCGATAAATCCACCCAGGGAAATCCCTGCAAGTATACATTTTGTGTGGCAGAAAATGAGTCGGCCAACCCCTGGCAACCATTTCACGTGGAAAAAGGATTTCGGTCTAAAGACAGCACCGTCACGGTTTTCGCCGCCGAGGGGCCTTATAATATCAACGATCATGACAGCACCACGGGAGAGGGTATACTGAAGACCGTTGCGGCGACGATGGCCACCGCTGGTAACAACAACCTGCAATTTTTCAGCGGCGAGCCTGTCGTGATGCTCGGACCGGAGCACGCCGCATCAATCGCCGCAGACGGTTATTCCAAGGAAGCTGTAAAAGACTACATCTTCGAACACGCACGTCTCCCACTGGAAAATATATCCCCGGCGCATATCGAATATCGGGCAAAATCACCGATGCGTTACGGCGACTTCATCCGCAGTAAAACTATACCTGTGGCCCGCCGGGAAGACATCGTCGTCATGGTCGTAGGAGGAGCCGGCAAGCACTCTTCCTTCATTCCCACGTTCGGCCTGAACAATGCCGTGACGAAGCTTGTTGAATCAGTTTAAGATTTCGTCTATCGCGAGCGCAGCAAGTCATTCCAGTTATCGGGCAGTTTTATTTTTCGACTGACCGGTGGACCCTGTTCGTGGTTCTGGATATATCCCCGGCTGCGGTTTCGGCCGTCGTCCCCGCTGACCAGGATTTCAATCCATTCCGGCTTCAGGAATACGGGTACCAATCGTCCCGGATCGTCGGACTGGTAGTACGCCTCGGGTATCTCTTTCTTCTCGACCATTTCCTTCAGATTGAATGTCGTCATGCCGCCCTGATAGGCAAGTCTTTCCAGTGAAGCCGCGGATACCCTGGCATGCTCATACAGGTATTGGGCAACGTCCTTCTTGCTCAATCCTTCCTGTGCGATCACCCGCGCCACACTGGGACCCAGAACGATAAGAGGGTAAAACTGGTGCCAGTTGACGGCCATATGTGTCCAGGGTGACGCCGCGCCTCCCATGACTTCAACCAGCGTATCCAGGTGGTCAAGCGCCTTATCGCCGCCGCTGGCAATGGGAGCCGAAGCATAAGCCACGCTCTGGACCGTTACCACGTTATCACCCCGTTCAAAACCGCGGGTAACACTGAAGGATTCCCAACCCAATTCATTGACAAAGTCCTCGTTTTCCGGCATCACGAGATTGAAGCTATCGCCGAAGGTTGCCTTATCCGTGGACATCGGGGGGATCCGCAGACCGGCGACATTCCGCATGTACAGGCGTAAGAACCGGCCGACACTGGTATTAGCCTGCCTCCCGACCCTCATGACACCGCCCTGGTAATTGAAGCCCAGCTCTTTTATGATAGGCCCGCTTAGAATGATAAGGGGTTCCCAGCCCGGTGTGCTTCCCGCGTCTTGGATACGGAACAATGGGTCCGCTATGGCCTCTACCGCTGCGATCAGGACCGGCATGTATTCAGGACGGCAACCCGCCATCACGCCGTTGACAGCGATGTTCCAGATGGTCGCTTCCCGGTTTTCCGGGAGCAGTGTTCCGATTACTCTATCGGGTGATCGTTCGGTGAACCTCAGAAACCGTTCCACCCTCTCCAGCGTGGGCGGAATCACAGGAAGGCCGTCGCTCCACTGTCTCCGCAGGAAAAACTCCTGGATCTCATCCAGCGAGCCTTCAAAAACAATGTCCGTCCTCTCCGGTTCCCGCTGTTTGACAGCCTGTTTAACCGGCTTCGTCATGGCCTCAACTATATTTTTCAGGAGAGTATCTTGTACCTTTTTGGCTAGTATCTCTTTACTGTCCATGGCCACCACACCGGGGTACTCCGCCACCGGCAGGTTTTGTATCCCCAACGCCTGGGCTATCGCCTGAGCTTGTCCCAGAAAACCGGAGGTCACGATCGAGACCGATGGGACACCGGCTTTCTCCGCTGCAACGCTTGCCCGCGCAACCGCGGGAGTGCAGCTCCCTCAGCCGCCGACACCGGAGATGACCGCTCCGCAACCATGAGCTTTCAGGTCCCGGCCAAGATTTTCAATCATCTCTGCTTCCTCGGGACCGTGGGTATTACCGAAAGTCGTGTAAGGTACGAACTCGATTCCGGGAAACCGTTCTTTCATCAACTCACGGAGTTGGGGGAGTATTTCTTCACTCCTGAACCCATAATCCGAAAGCTCGCAGATGGTTATCGTTGAAAGGTCGGCGGGCCGCGGTTTCAACTCAACGGGAGTAGAGACCAGCTTTCCCAGCGGCCAGACTACCTCGTAGACAGGTTCCTGCATGGTTAGTCCTCCTTTAGTCGCGTCACTGTACGGTGGGGCTTGTCCAGCCGCCGTACTTTGTCAATAGTTCGTTCCAGTTTCCCGGCAGATCGATAGCCTTGGTGACGAACTGTGAGGGCCCGTATCCCCAGGTACCGATATAAGCAATCATATCCGGACCGGGGCCGCCGGTAACGATAATCTTAAGCTTTTCCGGTGAACGAAGGATCGGTACCAGCGCTTCAGGATCAGCTTTGTGCTTTTGTATTACCCAGTCAGGGAACGGGGAAGCCCCTTTACCCTCCCGGCCATCGAAGACCAGGTTCCCGGGAAGCTGGATTTTGTCATACAATGTTTTTTGGAGATCGATTCTGGAAAGCCCGGCCCTCCGGACGGCTTCGAAAGCCGTCGGGGATATCAAGACCAGATTATCATAGAAACAGTTATTGGCATAGCGGTCATATTTCACCTTGGCCTGGTAGACGATATGATGAATTACTCGATCGATATCCGGAGGCGTCGGCAGTACCAGGTCCGGTTGCCAGGACATAGCCGGCATGACACTGATTGTCGGTTGATCCGGGGAGAATCCTTCACTTACCCGGAGGGGTTCCCAGGCGCCGCCATAGGCAGCCTCGTTTTCCGCGATCATTGTGACATACCTGAACGGATTCCCGAAGGCTTTCATATCATTCACGCCCGGCCAGGAATGACCGATATTAGTCATGATGAGCTTGATTGCCCGCCCGATGGTGGAGTTGGCCCGCCATCCCGGGCCTACCGTGCAGAAGCTGGAATTAATGTTCAGGTCATCAATCAGTTTGGGCCCGCTGACAACAAACAGGGGCGATAATTGACCCGAGGTATTCTGGACTCCTACCAGGTCGAAGGCGGGATCGATGATCGTATTCACGGCCGCCATAATCAGAGGCATATATTGCGGCAGGCATCCGGCCATTACAGCGTTGATCGCTATATTCTCTACGGTGGCTCTCCCGTTACCCGGGGGGAACACCGCTATCTCCATGTCTCTGGGTAATTGGGTGCCTTCCAGCATCCTGTTAACTGCTTCCTCAGTGGGCGGAACCAGGGGCAATCCATCACTCCATCCCTGCTGCAGAAAAGCTTTCTCCAAATTTTCATGAGCTTGTTGGTATTGGGAACCTCCAAAAACAAGGGTTTTATCAGTTATCTCATGAATATCGGGGGGTTCAGGGGACCATCGAGTCAAGGCATGAATGATTTTTTCGGCGAGCTTTCCCGCCAGGTCAAGCCTTTCCACTTCCTCAGCCGGGGGAACATAGTCGAGGTCCAGAGGGGCTATCGCCAGGTCTTCCAACCCCTGCCCCCTCGCAATGAACCGTCCCGTGGCTTTGAAGCATTTGGTCAGGACCATAGCCACCGGTTTGCCCATTTTTTCTATCTTAATAGCTTCGGGTGTAATCCGGGTCGTGCTGCCGCCGGAGATCGCCATGGATATGACGACCCCATCGCTGTTGTCGGCGACCTCTTTCAGCTTTGCAGCCCTGTATTCCGGGTCTTTCATAACAGGTATTTCCCAGACTCGCCAGTCGGTATCCGGGGCACGATTTTTCAAGGCTTTTTCCAGGAACGGGAATAGTACCTCCGCGGCCTGAATTCTCATGCGGATAATCCCGATCTTTTTGCCTTTAAGATCCCCCAGACGCGGGGCAGGTGATGCCATGGATGTTATTTCAGACTCACCTCTGGGGTTTAACACCTTGAGTACGACGTTTTCAACAGACATCTTTCCTCCTGTAGATTACCACGAGGCTCAACTCCCTGACTGAACCACGTTTAAGACGGCTGGAAGGTTACCCGCCCATACCCCGGCTATTCACTGATGGTTTATGCCGAAGTTCCCATCGATTTTTTGACTGGTTGAGTTTACAGGAAAACGGCTTGTCGCGGGACAAGCTAATACGTGTACGTACATAATGGCTTTAATGTAGTATGATTCAGGCATCTGTGTCAAGGACGTGGCTGATTTGACCTCGCCCGGATATTGCATATAAGATAGTGTACGTATACGTACTAAACTGGATTTAGTAAGGATGGTTTTGTTATGCCCGATTTTGATGCAGTGATTATCGGCGGCGGCCCTGCCGGTCTGGCGGCCGGCATATATTTGACCAGGGGAAAATGCCGGACGTTATTGATCGAGAAAGGAAGTTTCGGAGGTCAGCTGAGCAAAATTGAGTGGATTGAAAACTATCCCGGGTTCAAACAGGGAGCAGACGGACCGGGGCTTGCTTCTGAAATGCTGGCACAGGCTGTTGCCTTCGGCTTACAGGTGGATCTTGGCGAAGTCACCGGTATCGAAAATTATGCACGTTCGAAATGCGTCCAGCTGAACGACGGACGCACGATAACCGCCAGGGCGATAATCGTTGCCAGTGGATGCCGGAGGATGAAGCTCGGCGTACCGGGTGAGGCTGAACTGACAGGCAAGGGGCTCATCAGCTGTGCATTGTGCGACGGCGGGCAATTGGCCGGGAAAAAGGTGGCCGTCTGTGGCGGCGGCGATACCGGCATTACCGAAGCCCTCTATATGACCAAACTCGCCTCGAGTGTTGTGCTCATCGAAGCCGCGGAAAAGGTCACCGCCAGCAAGATATTGCAGGAGCGGGCGCGCGCGAATGAAAAGCTGAACATCATCTGCGGGACAAGGATCACCTCGATAAAGGGTGATGTATCCGTAACAGCGATAGAGTACGAAAACTGTTCAACAGGGAAGAAAGACACTATGCCGGTAGAAGGCCTGATTGTCGATATCGGCCTGGAGCCGAACACAGAATTTATTAACGGACTTTTTCCTCTGGACAGGCATGGCCGCATTATTGTGAATGAAAAAATGGAAACCGGAGTACCCTGTATCTATGCCGCGGGTGATGTCAGGAGCGGTTCTCCGGGCCAGGTGGTTACTGGCGTCTCGGACGGAGCTGTTGCAGCTATTGCAGTCCAGAAAATGCTCCAGCAGGAGTCCTGACAGACATCTGGGTGATTCAAGCCGCTAAAGGGAATTTTTCCGGCGGTAGTACTTGGAGATCTGTGACGGGCGCAGAATGGTCTTTTGGCTGAGCGAAAGCTCGTTGATGGCGGCATCGCGCATCAACTCCAGGGCAGACTCGAGCTCGTTCTTTTCCGTCGAACCAAGCGATGCCATGACCTTGTGAAGAAATTCCCGGTTTTTTGATAATTCGAGAGCTTGCTTTCCCTTTTCCGTTAGCGTTACCAGAACTCTCTTTTTACCTCCGCCCTTGTTTGTTTTTGTAATAAAACCCTGCCGTTCGATTCGGTTGAGGATATCAGAGATCGAGCTTCTTTGTTGATAGACATACTCTGAAATTTTTGAAGGAGTCGCCTCTTCTCCGAGGGCGTTAATGATAAACAATATGTAAGACTGAACCGGAAGTATATTGAACTTCGATAGCTCCAGTTTCCTCAGCATCGCGATAAGATGATAAACGCGACTGAAAAGGATCCAAATATCATACTCTTTATCTTGAACTCTGCTCATGGACGTCCGCCTCAGGCAAATATTCGATACTCTGGGGGGCTGTATATAATGTAGAGTATTACTCTGACGAAATCAAGCAGACTCACTCGCATTGAGCAAGGAAACTGAAGCTTGGCTGGCCGCCAATTAACTAAAAATTTGACAAAGTCCCCGAACCCGATATATCATGAGTTCATTCTAATACGTATACGTATTATATAGAGACCTGCTGATTTTCCAAGTAATATTGCTTTAGTTTGAGTACGGGAAGCAATCATGTCAGATCATTCTGTAAAAATGGCCGATGCTCGCATTACCACGGAAATGATAGAGGAAATGCGGGCAAAGCTGGGCACCAAACTTCGAGTTCAGGACTCGACCCACAATGAATACGCCACGAGGATGGCCATCCTTAAATTTGCAGAGGGGATTGGAGATTCCAACAGGCTCTGGACTGATGCCGAATACGCCGAAAAAAGTCGATTTAAAAGCATTATCGCTCCTCCCTCTTTTATCTGGGCATGTTTCGCTCAAGTGCAATTCGGCTGGCGAGGCCTCGGCGGTTTCCATGCCGGTTGTGACGCTGAATTCATCAAGCCGGTTTATGTGGGTGACAAGGTCACGGCTGAATGCGTTTTTTCCAGCTTCGACGGACCAAAAGAAAGCAGCTTCGCCGATGAAACCATCATCGACCATTTCAATAACCAGTACTGGAACCAGAAAGGCGAACTGATCGCCAGGTATCACTGGTGGGTGGTGCACTTCGGCAGAGGGAAAGCCCGTCAGAAAGGGACACAGCAAAAAGTCCAGGTCCCGCATCCGTGGACCGAAGAAGAACTGTCGAAGATAGAGGAAGAAGTCCTCAATGAAGAGGTCCGGAATGATCTTCCCCGCTACTGGGAAGACATTACTATCGGGGATAAAGTGGGGCCGGTGATAAAGGGGCCATTAGGACTGACCGATGAAGTCGCCTACATCATTGGAGGAGGGGTCCCGATTCCCCGGATGATGGCTCACGGAAGTGCCCTCAGGGCTTACAGGAAGCATCCGGCCTGGTCTTTCAGAGACCCCAATACACACGCTCGTGAACCGATATTCGCCGTACACTACAATAAACAGGCGGCCAACGCCATGGGCGTTCCAGAACCCTATGACGTAGGGGTTCAAAGGCACTGCTGGGGTGTTCACTTGATCACCAACTGGATGGGAGATGACGCATGGCTGAAAAGAAGTTATACCGAATACAGAAAGTAGATCGGAAGAGCGTCGTGTAGGGAAAGAGTGTAGGAT
>CAZQQL010000088.1:0-12955 GCA_964595455.1 uncultured Dehalococcoidaceae bacterium | reverse complement strand
TTTCCACGAGGGCCACCTTGAGGCCTGAGCGTGCGGCGCTGATGGCCGCCCAGCAGCCGGCGATGCCGCCGCCGAGCACCAGGACATCGACGTCTATTTCCGTTTCCTGGCCGTACTTAATGGGATAGGGCCAGTCCGGAGGGGTTCCTTCTTCCCTTAAATAATCTTGCCACCTTGTCATTTATGAACCTCCTATAATCCTTTCCAGGTGATATTGGTCCTGGGTCTTCTATTTATACCAACCGAACTCGTTGACGGCTTCCACGATGGCGCGGACGTTGTCCGGATTGCCCTTGTGGCCGCCGGCGCCGGAGGTAAGGACGAAGCCGCCGTCCTTGCCGCAGACTTCAATAAGGTCCTTGCAGTAAGCTTTCATCTGGTCCGGTGTGCCGGTGATGATGAGCGAAGAAGGAATATTACCGGCGATGCAGGCCTTGCCGCCGAGCAGTTTCTTGGCTTTGTGCATGTCCGTCTGGTCGAAGTGCCAGTAGACCTTACCCTTGGGGAGGTCAGTGACGAGGTCAAGGCGATTGGAATATTTTCCTTCCGCGAAGAGACAGGGTGTGATACCTTCTTCGATGAGGCCGAGGACGACCGCTTTGAGACCCGGCCAGTAGAATTTCTGGAACTGGGCGTCCGACATGAAGACGTCATCACCCTTGTGGAGGGCGAAGAAACAGATGGGATTACGGGCGCGGTTGCACTGGCGTACGCCTACTTCGATGTTCAGGGGGATCAGCATCTCGATGGCTTCGAGGATCTTGTCCGGCTGGCGGTACATATCGCGGACGATGCCGCGGGTGCCGCGGAGGGTATCAGCCAGGATATCGAACGGAGCGTGGGACTGGCCGCCGAAGAAAGACGGGTAACCGGCCGCACGCCCTTCCATCATGAATTCCATCATGGGCTTGCCCCATTCTTCTTCTTCCTTGCCGTAATCGATAATGGCCTGGAAAGCAGCGCGGACTTCCGGGCGGACGGCCGGCATGACGAAGCGGTTGGCCATGCCCATCATATCGTAGAGGGGATCGAAGGTCTCGAACACTTTGAGCGCTCCGAGCGAGCGGGGCAGGTAGCGGCGGAAGCACCAGTCGCCGGGGTATTTGATGAGGTGGTCGTACTCATCCGCCTTCATGTATTCGCCTTCCACGAAGTTGGGCAGGGAGGCGTCATCCGGCATGCCGTGGCCCGGCCAGCGCATGGACAGGCTGTCCAGGATCTCAGAAGCGCGTGCGGAGCCGGAGCCGCCGCCGGAAAACGTATCTGAGTCGGGAAAGTCATGGAACCACTTGCGGGCCGCGGCAATGGCTTTCTTGTTGTCATGCATGGCTTCCTTGAGGGTAATGCCATAGTAATAAAGGGGGAACGAGGGAAGAAGCACTGGAACCCGGTCCGGTATCTCGCATTTCATGGCTTTAATCAACCGGGTGACTCTTTTTTTGTAATTGGTCTCCGCTTCCTTGCTGGCGAATCTGACATGTTCCGGGTTCAGCCACCAGTTGAACCGTTCCTCACGTCTTTCATCAGGCGTCATGGCATTCCAATCTTTTGGCATCAGGGCTGTTCTCCATTCATAAATTTAGTCTCGAAATACGGTTATACCGGCATTGACAGACCGTGTTATAATGTCTCTATGTCACCGCGAGAAAATTTTCCCAATCAACGGAAATATAGCACATTTACAGGGGTCACAACAACCGCCCCTTCGCTGCTCAAGCGAATCACAGACATCCTGTCATGCCTCAGCAACGGCATAGACTCCGCCACCGAGATAGCGGAATACTGTAACTACAGCATCTCCACGGTGCACCGCCTGCTCCAAAACCTCGCCGAACTGGACTGGGTGGTCCAGGACGCTTCCAGCCGGCGGTATTTCCTGGGGCCGGTTTTTGCCTGGTTGAGTAGGACCCCCGGCACCACGCACCGGTACCTGGTCCTTCACGCCTTGAAAGAGATGTATCAGCTATCTGACCTGACCGAAGAGACGGTGAACCTGGGAATTCTCAACAAGCTGCGCTTCGAGAACCTCTACGATGTTCCCAGCAGGCACAGCATGAGGATCATCGAGGAAAGCTACAAGTACCCCGGACAGTATGTCGGGGCCACGGCCAAGGTACTCCTTTCCCAGCTTGACGATAAAGAGCTCCTGGAAGCACTACGGCATATCAGGCATGACAATCTCACAAATAATACCGTGACGGATAACGAAATACTGCTTGCACAAATCCGGGAAATACGGCAAAATGGCTACAGCATCAGTTTCGGGGAGCGGATCCGGGGTGGCGTCTGTATCTCCGCCCCCGTTTATAATTACCATTGCCCGGTCGCCCTTTTCATTGTGGGGCCGGAAGACCGCCTGAAGCCGGGCATCGACGGATATACAAAAGAATTGATTGCCAGCGCACAGCGTATCTCGGAAGATATCGCCGGCGTTTTTGGTGAACAAGGAGGTCCGGCGTCATGACGTGAGTGAATCCATTAACCCGGCACCGATCAAAAATCTAAAAGGGGGGAACAATTACCGTGAAACGAAACGTATTACTCATCGTCCTCGGCATTATACTCGTCGGTATGCTCGTTCTCGCCGGCTGCGGCGGAGATCCGACTACGACGACCACCAAGACAACGACCACGACACCGGCCCAAACCACCACAACGACACAGCCAACCCAGACCTCAAGCCCGACTTCCGCCATCGTCACGGGCGGCACACTCAGATTCATCGGCGGCTCCATCCCCAAGTGCCTGGGCTATTCGCCGGAAAAGGCGCCCAATGATTCGTTCCAGATGCTTCCCGTTCTCGAGCATCTGTGTCACTGGGGTTCCACCAGCGGTGAACTGGCTCCCATGCTGGCCACTTCCTGGGAAGCCGATCAAACTACCAAGACCATCACCTGGCACCTGCGCAGCGGTGTGAAGTTCTCTGACGGAGAACCCTTCAACGCCGAGGCGGTCCGCTGGAACGTCCAGCTGGCCATCGACAACCGCAGCGGTACCGGCACCAATCTCATCGAATCGATGGAAGTCAAAGACGACCAGACGCTCGTCATGAACATGATATCGTTCGACTGGCAGACGGTACAGAACCTCGGTTTGACCCAGTGTATTTCTCCCAAGTCTTTCATGACCGCCGGCGGCTCTCTTTCCGCTGACGATACTTCCGAAGAAGCCAAGACAGCCCGCATCGAATGGGCGCGCGCCAATGTCGTCGGCACCGGCGCCTTCACCGTCTCCGAGTGGGTCAGAGACGACCATCTCACCTTCGTCAAGAACCCCAATTACTGGCAGGCAGGCAAACCCTACCTTGACAAGATCATACTGACCGCTATCTCCGATTCCATGGTCGCCTCTGCCAAGATGCAGGCCGGCGAAGCCGACATGTGGTATACCTCTTCTATCATTGACATCCTCGATCTCAAAGAAAAGAACATGAAACTGGTTGAAGGTCCCGGCATGTTCATGTCCATGCTCTTCAGCAGCGTGGATGAGAACAGCCCGCTTTCCAACGTCAAGGTCCGCCAGGCGATCACCTGCGCTCTCGACCGCGAAACCATCGCCGAAACGCTGGGCCAGGGCCTGTATGAGCCGCTTACCCAGATGGGTCACAAGACCAGTCCCGGCTACAACCCCGGTTACGATCCTTATCCCTACGATGTTGAAAGAGCCAAACAGCTGCTGACCGAAGCCGGCTATCCCAACGGTTTCACGCTCAAGATCCTCGCCTCATCCGGCAGCGCCACAAACGATGCAATGGCCCTGTTCCAGTATCAACTGGGACTCGCCGGCATTACCGTCGAACCCGACGTCGCCGACCTCGGCCGTTACTTCGGCGCAATCTTCGGCGGCGACAAGGGTGGCTGGGACGGTCTCTGCTACACCGCATCCGGCATCAACCCGGACGGCTCCGACCTGTTCGTCCATTATGGCCCGAACCCGATGACGTTCCGGACCCCGAATATCTACAAGTCCCCGACGTTCATCGACCTCTGTAACGAAGCTATCGATCCCAAGTACAGCAGCGCCAAAGAAGCCACTCCGGCCATCAAAGCCGCCCTCATGCAGGCCGATGAAGAGGCCCTGTTCATCCCGCTCTTCAGGACATATGAATGTTCCGTGGTATATCCTTACGTCCATACCGAATATCCAATAATTCACGGCATCATCTGGCATCCTGAAAATGACTGGATGGAAAAACACTAATACCTGATTGGTCTTCCCCCGGCCGGGCGAGCTACCAGGGACAAAAAGTCCCGGTATCCGCCCGGCCGGAACCGAGAACTCCCGCTACCCGATTGCTTGCTAACGTGGTCAACCAGGTAGTACACTGGATTAACTATTGACGAGGTAAAAGCTCGTGACGACATATATCATCCGCAGGTTAGTGATGGCACTGTTAGTGCTCATCCTCGTAACCCTCATCGTATTCTTTATCATGCGTCTACTGCCTGGGGACCCGTTGATCATTTATATGGGCCAGGCGGCGCAGCAGCAAGCCATACAGGAAGAACAGATCGAAATGCTGCGCAAACAATTCGGCCTCGATAAACCGCTCATCGTGCAGTATTTCAACTGGATCGGCGGTATCACCCACGGTGAATTCGGGACTTCCATCTTCTATCACGAAAAAGTAAGCACGCTGCTGGCTGAAAGATTGCCCAAGACCATTTACCTCGGTGTTCTCTCACTGGTTTTCGGCGCCCTGACCGGTATACTCGTCGGTATCTGGGCCGGCGTCAAGAGGGGTAAATGGCCGGACAAGGTAATAACGCCGCTGACCTATATCGGCGTTACCATCCCTCAATTCTGGCTGGGCATTCTGATGATCTACTTCTTCGCCCTGCAGTTGGGCTGGCTCCCCACCAGCGGGTACACATCGCCATTCGATGATTTCTCGCTGAGCACCCGCCAGCTCATCATGCCCGTCATCTGTCTGTCCCTCTTCTCCATCGCTGCTAATGCGAGGCAGATGCGCTCCAGCATGCTGGAGACGATCGGCCAGGACTTCATCAGGACGGCGTGGTCCAAAGGTTTGAGCGAGCGCGTCATCATCCTCAAGCACGCGTTGAAAAACAGCCTGATACCGGTGATCACCCTGATCGGTATGGGCGTCGGGACGATCCTCGGCGGTTCCGTACTGGTAGAGACCGTATTCTCAATTCCGGGTATCGGACGGCTGTTCGTGAGCAGCATCTTCGGCCAGGACTACGTGGTAGTCCAGGCCATCGTTTTTGTCATCTCCGTTTCCATCCTGGTCATTAATCTACTCGTAGATCTATCCTACGGTTGGCTCGACCCCAGGATAAGGTACAGTTAGGGAATAGATATGGTACAACAAGAAGCACAAATAAACGCTAGTTTCTCCGAGAACAAACCCCGTTCCAGCGAATGGAAGCGCTTCAAACGTGTGTTCTTCGCCCGTGGCGTCATTATTGTCGGCCTCATAATCCTCATACTGCTTTTCATCGTTGCTCTCTTTGCGCCATGGATAGCTCCCTACGATCCTTATACACCAACGGCGCCGTCTCTGGCCAAACCGAGCGCGGAACACTGGCTCGGCGCCGATAGGATTGGCAGGGATACGTTGAGCCGTCTGGTCTACGGTTCACGTACCGCGCTGCAAGTCGGCTTCATTTCGGTCATCGCCGGCTCCATCGCCGGGATCATCCTGGGAATCGTGGCGGGGTACTCCAAGGGGGTGATCAGCAGCGTCATCATGAGAATAATGGATGCGATGATGTGTTTCCCCATGCTGGTTCTCTGTCTCGTCATCGCGGCGCTGCTGGGTAACGGTCTCTTCAACGTCATCATCGCTTTGAGCGTGGCATCGATACCGGGCTACGCCAGGGTTACCTACGGTCTTTCTCTGAGCATCAAGGAGAACGACTATATCCTGGCCCAGCGGTCCCTGGGTTCCGGCTCCTGGCGCACGATGTTACGGCACATCCTGCCCAACGCCTTCCCGCCCCTGATCGTTATCGTTACGATGCAGCTCGGCGGTCTTATCCTGGCGGAGGCGGGTTTGAGCTTCCTCGGCATCGGCATCGCACCTCCCGGAGCGGCCTGGGGCGCCATGGTCAATGAAGGCTATCCGTACCTGATGCGGAACCCGGCCCTTTCCTTTGCGCCCGGCGTCGCTATCATGCTGGTAGTGTTCGCCTTCAACATCGTCGGCGACGGCCTGAGGGACGCCCTCGATCCCCGGCTGAGAGGACTTCTCTAGTCGGGCCGTACCATCAACCATGTATACACCGAGCGGGCTGAGTCACCTCAGCCCGCCTGCGTTTTCACCATCAAGGAGGATAAAGAATGAGTACCTGGCACGAATACATCCAACAGACCGGCAAGCTGCCGGAATGGCCCTACCCAATCGATTACGCTGAGGTCAATGAGACCGTCTCCGATGTCCTGGTCATCGGCGGCGGCGTGGCTGGTTTGCAGGCCGCTATCAACGCCGCCCGGCTGGGCGCGAAGGTGGTGGTGCTGGAACGCGGGCACGCCAAGCGGAGCGGCTGCGGCGGGGCCGGCGTCGACCACTGGCACGGCGCCGTCACCAACCCCTGCTCCAGGGTCACGCCCGAGCAGTACACCATGGCCTGTTATGACAGCATGAAAGGCTGGACCGGCGCCCACGTCCGCTACATCATTACCAAGGAAAGCTGGGACACGCTGCAGGAATGCGAGCAGATGGGCGTTCAGATACGTGACGTCCGCGACGAATTCAAGGGAGCGGACTTCCGTGACGAAGATACCAAGCTGATGTTCGCCTATGATTATTACAACCGCCACGTGATACGCGTCTGGGGCTGGAACATAAAGCCCAAATTGTACGATGAGGCCGTGCGGCTGGGCGTCAATATCCAGAACCGCATGATGCCGACGGCGCTGCTGACCGCCGGCGGCAAACAGGGCGCGAGGGTGGTCGGCGCGACGGCCGTCAACACCCGCACCGGGGCTTTCAACGTCTTCCGGTCCAGGGCCACGGTCATCGCCACCGGCGGCATGGTCAGCCGGCTGGCCTGGTTCGCACCGGAACTCACGGCTTCCGGCTCCATGTCAGATATGAATGCAGCGGGCGTGGGGCAGGCGCTGGGATGGAACGCCGGGGCGGAACTCGTCAATGCGGAAGCCTCCGGTCATAACCGCCTGAGCGGCCTGGGCTACGCGCCCTACAGCATGGGCGGCGCCCACAATACCTACCACGGCACGCCCATTGTGGATGCGGACGGCAACGAAGTGCCGTGGAAAGACCCTTTCGGGAATGAACTGAAGACCATTGAAGACCGTTTCCTGCCGCAGCCCGGGCATGACTTCATCCTCGGCGAGGGCATCGGGATCGGTCTCTACCTGCCTCAGTTCCGCTCCAATGAGCTGGCCACGGACCTGCCGGAACTCCTCCGCCAGGGCAAGTTCAAGCTCCCGCTCTACGCGGACCTGACGAAGCTGTCCGAGCACGAACGCCGGGCCATCTTCGGGATGATGGTCGGTAATGAAGGCAAGACGCGCGTGGCTGTTTATGAAGCCATGACCTGTGCCGGCTTCGACCCCGGGAAAGACCTCTTCCAGGCGCCGGTCATGCCGGTGGAAGGTTACGGCCATTCCAATTTCTGGGGCGCCGGCATCAATGCGCCGGTCAATATGCGCAGCATGGGCGGCGGTTCGTTCCTGACGGACTGGGACCTCCGCTCCAACCTGGAGGGCCTGTACATCGGCGCAGGCGGCAACCTCTACGGAGGCGGCTGCCACGGCGAATCCCACACCACCGGCCGCTATGCGGGCAAACGCGCCGCCCTCTACGCCCGGACCGCGCCGGAACCGGTGGCGGACAGGGCGCAGGTAGAAAAGGAACGGGAACAGGCCTACCGGACGACGGGCAACTCCAGGGAAGGCAATGGCTGGAAGGAGATCAACGGGGCCATCGCGCGCATCATGCGGGACTACTGCGGGCGCTACAAGAACGAGACCACACTGAACCTCGGCCTGCGCCTCCTTAATGAATTGAGGACCACAGAGATGGCCGATGCTTATTCATCCAATCCGCACGAACTCGGACGCCTGCTGGAATGCGACGCCCTGATAACCGTGGGAGAACTCATCATGAAAGCTTCCCTGGCGAGGAAGGCCTCCCATGCCGGGCTGGACTTCATCCGGCTGGACTATCCGGACATGAACCCGCCGGAATGGAACAAACTCCTGCCCATCCACCAGGAAAACGGCAAGGCCGTTACGCGGGACGTGCCGCTGGACTTCCACCTCAAGGACCCCAATGCCGGCACACTCGAGGAAAATTACCGGAAGCACGCGATGAAATAACGGCCCGGCCGAGCTTTCTGAGGAGATATGAAAATGGAAAAAACGTTTATTGTACCGAATCCCCCGACCCCCAACAAGGCGGTCGAGTTCAATGCCGACATCTGCATCGGCTGCAACAGTTGCGTCAACGTCTGTCCGGATGACGTCATGATGCCAAACCCGGAAAAAAAGAAGCAGCCGATCGTGGTCTATCCGGAAGAGTGCTGGTACTGCGGGGCCTGCGTCGAGGAGTGCCCGCGTCCCGGCGCCATCACCATGCTGCACCCTACCCAGCAGCGGATATCCGTCAACTGGAAGCGAAAGGACACGGGCGAACTGTTCCGCCTGGGCATGAAGAACCCGCCCGAGCCGAATTGCGAACCTCCGTCCGGGGAATAGCAGCTTCGTACAGATAGAACGGTACCGCTCATCCTTCTACAGGCCCAGGATGAGCGGTATTGATCCTGCAAGTCATATTTCATCGCTAGTCCACGACCCGTGAGAAACCGGTCCGCGCCTCACAGGGGCTGTTGATGTACATGTACGGTTCGTTGACTGGTTCAAATGCAAGCCAGTTGGCGACGCCATCCGCTCGCGGCTTACCATCCTTCGCGAAGGACGTCCAGAATCCCATCATTGCTTCCGAGACGTACCGGTCCGCGGCATCGAGACCGGGGTCGTCGGATTTCGCTCCGGCGGATTTCACGGCCAGGCGGATGTTGTCCCACCAGCCGGAAGTATCGTCCCAGTCCCCGAAGACGTAGGTCAGTTCCGCGGAATGGATGGAAACGCAGCCTTCCTTCTTCCACCGAGACGGGACCTGGTCGAAGATGCAGGCGTACCCCGCCTTCCCTTTTTTGCCGACGGCAACCAGCATATCCACGTAAGCCTTGATGATGAACGGCATGACGAGCGGACCGGGACCGGTCAGTTCACCCAGGTTGGCGCACACGATGAGCGGCGCGGCGTTGATGGCGCCTGACTTGAAGAGGGCCGCGGGAGAGTCCGGGAGCACCCAGCCGTCCACGGTGCCGTCCCAGAGACGCGCCAAGGGCGTCGAGGGATCGCCGGCCGCGACGATGTCCTGGTTGGCCTGGATGATCTTTTCCCAGGGTACATTGCGGGCCTCATCCAGGGTCTTGACGCCGATCTTTTCAAGGAGTTCGATACCGCGTTGTTCGCTCTCCGGCATTGGTTTGGCGCCGAGGATGGCGGTGGCGGTACCGCTCTGGCAGATGCATTTGTGGAACAAGCCTTTCGCCAGCGGGGAGGACATCATCATGGAAACCTTGGCTCCGCCGCCGGACTCACCGAAGATGGTGATGTTGTCCGGATCGCCGCCGAAGGCCGCAATGTTCTTCTGTATCCATTCCAGAGAGGCTATCAGGTCCAGGAAGAGATAGTTACCTGAGACTCCCCTTTCCGATTCTTTGTTCAGCCAGGGATGGGCCATAAGGCCGATCGGCCCGAGGCGATGGGTCAGCGTCACCACGACGACGCCGTAAGACGGAAGACGGTAGTTGTTCCATATCCTGTCTGAGCCGCAGCCCATGTCGTAACCGCCGCCGTGCATCCAGACCATGACCGGCAGTTTTTCATCCGGCTCGCGGGCAGGGGTGACGACGTTGAGGTAGAGGCAGTCTTCGCTGATGGGGAGAGGGGCGGTCATGACGGGAACAACAGCCTGCGGGGACATGGCGGCAAAGGCGGTGCATTCCCGGATGCCGTTCCAGGCTTCCGCCCGCTGGGGAGGCCGCCATCGCAGCGGGCCCACGGGCGGGGCCGCGTACGGGATGCCGCGGAAGACAGATACCTCTTTGCCTGGTTCGCCGATGATTGTTCCGGAGACCCAACCTTTGTCCGTTCTAACAAGCTGCATGATATTGCCCCCTTCGTATAAATCCAAAAAACTCGATCATGTGGCATGGTAGCATAACCGAATAGATGGTACAAATTTTGTCCTTCTGGTCAGGTTGCCAGCCTACCAGCAAGGTCAGGCGTAATTGAAGGCTTTCTTGACCAGCAGGATGAATTTCTGGATGATGGGGTTGCTGATATCCAGCCGGGTAACGGACTCCGCGATGATGGAGAGAGATTCTTTGAGCGGTACGAGTTTGAACCGGCCTTCTTCGACCTGTTTCTCGATGTCCTTGAACAGTGTAAAGCTCAGCCCCCGTCCGTTCTCCACCAGCGTCTTGCACCATTCAACGGTGCCGACTTCCGCGGCCAGGTTCGGTTCTTCCAGTCCCATCTCGCGGTACTTGTCAAAGATGACCCGCCGGATAACGGAGGTCTCAGGTCCCGATACCAGCGGGTAGCGGTAGAGGTCTTCCCAGCCGAGCGGGCCGTCCGGGAGCGGCTGGTGGGCGGCGGCGAAGCAGACGATCTCCTCCGGGTGGGAGACCTGGAGGTAATTGAGCTTCTCTCCGGGATAGTCGAATTTGGGCACGATAGCGAGATCCAGGCTGGAATCGAGGACGTCCTGGACCATTTCGAAAGCGTTGCCGCTTTTCACCATGAGCTTGACCTCATGGTCGCGCTCATCGAAGAGTTCCTGGAGCAGCGGCGTGAGAAGCGTGTCATAGACGCTGGCGATGCCCACCCGGAGATTGGACTCCCGGACGAAGTTGATGTACCGCTCGGCGTCCACGAGCCGTTCGTAGATCCCTTCAGCGTACTTCAGCAGTTCCAGACCGTGTGGAGTCAGGGTGGTCTGGTGCCGCTTGAATTCGATGAGCTTCACGCGGGTGAACTTTTCCAGGGCCTGGATGTGGTAGGTGACAGCCGGCTGGGTCAGGGAAAGCTTTTCCGCCGCGGAACTCAGGCTCTTTTCCTTGGCCACTACGTAGAATATGACCAGGTCGTTAGGGTTCAGATTCGGTATCATCGGCATTATCGCCTCCGGTTGCGTAAAACGGCAAAAACGAGCGTATCAGCAGGTGGACTGCCGGCAGTATTAAGAGAGCTTATGTTTATATAAAACCCTTTATATTGTATAATTAATCGATTTGTGTTAACAATTAAAGGGGAATTCCGTACGTACTACGATACCACTCGGGCCGGGCGTTTCGAACACTCCCTGCCGCCGGCCTGCCAGAACTCCGAATTCACCAAAAAAACCGGGAGGTAGAGTGCGCCCATGAAGATCAGCGTTATCGGTGCAGCCGGATATGTCGGGTCCAATGTGGCCATCATGCTGGCCGTCCAGGGACTTTGTGACGAGATAGTCCTCGTCGACCCGTTCAAACCCAACCTCGTCGTCCATCTCGGCATGGACGCCACCACGGGCATGTCCGAGATCGGCGTCAACCTGCATGAAGGCGACTACAAGGACATCAAGGATTCCAACATCGTCATCATCACGGCCGGGGCCGCCCAGGGGCTCATCGCCTCCCGCATGGAGATGCTGCCCAAGAACCTGCCCATCATCAAGGAAATCGCCGGCCACATCAAAGAGTTCGCGCCGGATTCCATCGTCCTGACCGCCACCAATCCGGTGGACCCGCTGAACTACGCCATGTATCTCTTTACCGGGTTCGACCGCCGTAAGATCATCGGCTATACGCTGAACGATTCCACGCGGTTCAAGGAAATGGTCGCGCAGGAACTGGGACAACAGCCCTGCGACGTCGATGGCTACGTCTTCGGTGAACACGGCGAGAGCCAGGTCCAGGCTTTCAGCACAGTCACGGTAAACGGCAATCCCGTTGTCTTCACCGAGGGCATGAAGAAGAAGATCAGGGACCGCGTGCCGCTCATCCTCAAGACCTACGAAGAGCTCCAGACCGGCCGGACCGCCGGCGTCACTTCCGGCTACGGCGCCAGCAAGATCGTCGATGCCATCGTGAACAACACCAACGAGACCTGGCCGAGTTCCGCCGTCCTCGACGGCGAGTACGGACAGAAGAACATCAGCATGGGCGTACCGCTCGTGCTCGGCAGCGGCGGCATCCATGACATCGTGGAAGTGGACCTGGCGGAGGACGAGAAGCCGCGGTTCGCCAACACGGTCAAGGTGCTGAGCGCGGCGATGCGCCAGGTAGAAGAATTCGTCAAGACCAACAAGTAACCCGGTAACACCGGACAAAATACATAAAGAGAGAATAAGCTTTCGGAGGGATTCCATTGAATATCGGCGAAAAAAAGTATCCTCACCTGTTCTCGCCCGGCCAGATCGGGAAAATAAAGACCAAGAACCGTTTCATCAAGACCGCCAACGGCACGTCCTTCATCGAGCGTGACGGGTTTGTCGGCGACAGGGCCATTGCGTATTACGAAGCGCTGGCCAAGGGCGGCATCGGGCTGCTCATCGTCGAGTCCTGCGGCGTCGAGTTCCCGCTGGCCTGTCAGCACGTCGAATGCCAGTTCCGCCTCAGCGACGACAAATACATCCCCAGCTACGCCAAACTGGCTGAAGCGGTGCACGCACAGGGTTGTCCCCTGATGGTCCAGTTCCAGCACGCCGGCCCCTGGAATCCCACCGGCCTGCTCCCGGAACGTGACACCAAGGCGGCCTCGGCGTTGACCAAAGAAGAGCTTCCCGGAGACGACTTCGCGGTACCGCGCGCCATGTCCCACGATGAAGTGTATGAAGCCATCGAGACCTGGGTCAAGGCCGGCGAGCGCGCCTGGAAGGCCGGGTTCGACGGCGTCGAGATCAACGGCG
>CAZQQL010000087.1:0-13095 GCA_964595455.1 uncultured Dehalococcoidaceae bacterium | reverse complement strand
TTCATGGCGGCCTTCATGGGTACCTCCATCATGCTGGTGTTCAACTGGGCGCAGTCGCACCTGTCCATCGAGGAAGCCCGGACGATGGCCTTCTGTACCATGGTAACCTTTGAGTGGCTCCGCGCGTTCAACGCCCGTTCCGACGAACGTACCATCTTCAGTCTTGGCATAGCCCGCAACCGGTGGCTTCTCGGGGCCATTGCCGTGGCCATCTGTCTCCAGATGGCGGTCATCTATGCGCCGCCTCTGCAGACGGCCTTCCAGACCGTGCCGCTGGGCATCGACAAGTGGGGCATTGCCATTATAGCCCCGTTCACGCTGTTCTTTATCGAAGAGCTGCGCAAGGCGTTGTGGCCGAGATTGTTCACTCTGGGGAAGTGGCAGCCCGCCCGCGAGAAGAAGTAAGCCCATCTTGTTATCGGGGAGATATCCATGACTGATGTCGAGAGCGAAATCGAAAGCAGATTTGTCTGTGCGAAATGCAAGAACAGGGGCGCGGAAGTAAAGAGCCTGGCCATGTCCGGCACGGGTCTTTCACGACTGTTCGATATCCAGCATAACCGCTACGTTTTTGCCTCTTGCCGGAACTGCGGCTACTCCGAGGTCTACAACCTTGACATCCTCGAAGGCCGCCGCGACGACCTGGGCACACTCCTGGACATCATGTTCGGGTAAATCCCCGCTTAAAACCTGCATTGACAGACCACCTCACCGTGGTATCCTGTTTTACATCACGGGAGGTCTCGATGCAGGCATCGACGGCAATCTGGAACCGGGAACGGCTCTGCTCGCTCATCGAGGAAAAACTCGGCGGGAAGAAACTCGTCGTCGTCTCCAATCGCGAACCTTACGAGCACTTTTTCTCCGGGGACGATGTTGCCTGGAAACGGCCGGTCGGAGGACTCACCGAAGCCCTCGATCCGGTCCTGCGCGCCGCAGGCGGTTGCTGGGTGGCCCACGGCTCCGGGGAAGCCGACCGGAACGCGGTCGACGACCGGGACCGCACGGCTGTTCCGCCGGACTGCCCTTCCTACACGCTGCGCCGGGTCTGGCTCAGCCGGGAAGAGGTCGAAGGCTATTACCTCGGTTTCGCCAATGAAGCCCTCTGGCCGCTGTGCCATGTCGCTTTCGTGCCTCCCCTGTATGAAGAACAGCACTGGAACATCTATCAGGCGGTCAACCGCAAGTTTGCCGATGCCGTGCTGGAGGAAGTGGAAGACCAGGATGCGCTCATTGTTATCCAGGACTACCACCTGGCGCTGATGGCGCGGATGCTGCGGGAAGAACGTCCCGACCTGACCATCGGCCAGTTCTGGCATATTCCGTGGCCGCCCTGGGACATCTTCCGTACCTGCCCCTGGCGGCGGGAGATCATCGAAGGCTTGCTCGGCAACGACCTCCTCGGTTTTCATACCGGGCATTTATGTAGGAACTTTCATGACGCCGCCATGCGGATAACCGGAGACGAACGGCTGTCTGCAATCGTAGCTCCTTTCCCGATCAGCGTCGACTTCCAGCAGATATCGAACGACGCCGCTTCGACGGAAGTACGGCTCGAGATGGCGCGCCTCGTCGAGGAACTGGGCCTTGAAGGCAAGACCATCGGGCTGGGCATGGACCGGCTGGACTATACCAAGGGCATCCCGGAGCGGCTCCTGGCGTATGAGCGGTTCCTGGATGATAACCCCGGCTATCGGGGGAACACCGTGTTCATCCAGGCCGGTATGCCCAGCCGGTCGGACATCGGGACTTACCAGAGGCTCGGCAACCGCATCGAGGGGATCATCAATGACATCAATGATGCCTATGCCGGCAGGGACTGGCAGCCGGTCATTCCCCTCGCCGGGCAATTGTCCTACCGGACGCTGAACGCCTTACGGAGGCTGGCGGATTTCTGCGTGGTGAGTTCCCTGGATGACGGCATGAACCTGGTCGCCAAGGAGTATATCGCCGCCAGGAGCGACGCCGACGGCGTGCTTATTCTCAGCGAGTTCACCGGCGCAGCGATGGAACTGCCCGGAGCCCTCATGGTCAATCCGTTCTATACCTCCGCCTTTGCAGGAGCTATCAAGGATGCCGTCGAGATGCCCGCAGCGGAACGGCGGCGCCGCATGACCGGTATGCGGGCCAGAGTAAGTGAACATAATGTATACCGATGGGCCGCAGACCTGTTACGCAGCCTCATCGATACTACGGAAGGTGAACGGTGAAATACTTCTTTGACGCCTGGACGGACTTTTCAACAGCCTGCCGGTCCGCTTCTCATATCCTGTTCCTGTCAGACTATGATGGGACGCTGACCCCCATTGTCAGCCGCCCGGAAGAAGCTCTCCTTTCTCCTCAAATGAAGGACCGGTTGATTGACCTGGCAGGAATCCCTGGCGTCAGCGTCGGCATTATCAGCGGGCGCGGCCTGGATGAAGTGAAGTCCATGGTCGGTATCGAAGAGATCTACTATGCCGGGAACCACGGGCTGGAAATAGAGGGTCCCGAGCTCGATTACGTCAATCCGGAAGCCCTGAAGTCAGTCTCCGTCATCGCCGGGCTCACACAGCGGTTCTCCGAACTGTTCCGTTCGACCGAAGGCGTCATCATCCAGAACAAGAAGTTCTCCATGAGCGTCCACTACCGCCTCGTTAAACCGGAAGACGTGGAAATGGTGGCGACGACCGTACGGGAGACCGTGCAGCCGTACATCGATAACGGTTCCATCCGGCTTTTTCCGGGAAAGAAAGTATGGGAAATACGCCCGCCGATAGACTGGGACAAGGGGAAAGCGGTCGAATCGATCCGGCGCCTGGTTTCGGAGAAACTGCTGAAAAGCGATATTCTGACCGTTTTTCTCGGCGACGATACCACCGACGAGGACGGTTTCCGTGTCGTCCGGCCGCCGGACGGCTGGAGCATTTACGTGGGGCCGGAGACCTCGCAATCAAGCGCCGGGTATTACCTCAAGGATACGCCTGAAGTAGGGCGGCTTCTGCAGCGGCTGGCGGCGTTGCTGCCGGTCAGCGGATTACCCTGACCCGCACCCCAAGGTCAAGCTGCGACCAGGCCCTGTCAGCGGTCAGCACTTCCATCCCGAGCGATTGGGCCAGTCCCAGGCAGGCGCGGTCGCCGGAAGAAAGCCCAATCTCCCTTGTAGGTATCCGCAGCATGCCCGCTTTGTACGCCTGCTCTTCATCGAAGGGAATAGTCTCAAGGCCGAGCGGTTGTAGGATGGCACGGATGACAGGTTCCGGGATTCCGGCATCGGCGAGTTTGGTTACTACCTCGGAAAGGTTCACCGCGCTGATGAGGCCGCCGGGAATAGCTTCTCTCATCGCATCAGCCCCTGGTTCGTCATTGATTAGTGCGAGGAGGGCTGAGGCATCGATAACTGATTCAGCCACCGTACGATTCTTCCCGCCGTTCACGGATGAGCTCTTCAGAGAGGCTCCTGCCCTCAGGGATATAGTTCCGGACCAGTTCCTGAGCGTGAGAAATGGCTTGTTGTGCGCTCAAAATACGGATTTCCCCATCATCCAATATGAGTATTACTTCATCTCCGGCTTTTAGCCCCAGGGCTTTACGGAATGAAGCCGGAATGACTATTCTGCCATCTTCCCTGAGTATCGCTTTCATGTTCTCCACAGGGTGCCTCTATTTCCTTAATTTATCAGAAAACGATATAGCTGTCAAATAGCAATAAAATGACAAAATTGAAAAATATGCCCTTTTTTGTCGCTGTTTCAAATTCAGCACAGCCGTTTACCGATAATACATGGTATACTGATACAGAATATTTTGGTGGAGTTTCCAGATGCCGGTCCGGGCCTTTTTTACTAATATGTCGGTACCGATGCCGCTGCACCGCAAGCTGTACCTGGTGTTCCGTAACAATATGATAAAAATCGTAAAACACCAGAACTGCTGCGGGCATCACGGCGAGCCCGGCTGCTGACAGGTTGCCGGTCCTCCCGGTCCGGGAGGCGAGACGGAGCACCGCCACGAGCATCATTGAACGAAAAACGGCTGAAGAGGTAACGTGTATTATTTCGCATATGCCGGCAACCTGAGCAAGCAACAGATGAAAACACGCTGCCCGGATGCCAGACCTGCCTTTATCGCCACGCTACCCAATTATAAGCTGATATTCGTCGGCTGGTCGCGGGAATTGCGGGGCGGGAAAGCCAGCCTTCTCTCATCCCGGGGAGACAAAGTCCGTGGCGGTATCTACGATGTTACCGAGGCGTGCCTGCGGCAGCTCGATAAACACGAACCCGGATACACAAGGACGAATGTCAATGTCTTCGATGAAGACGGCGTTCAACACCAGGCTGTGACCTATATCAAGACGGGACAGTCCGACCAGAGCCCTCCCTCGCAGCAGTACGGTGAAATAATCCGGCAGGGTTACCGCGATTGGGGATTGGTCTAGCTTCGGCTTTGACGTTCATGGCAATGCTTCTGGGGCAAATATACAAGTTAACTTTATTGTATCTGCGAGTGCGATGAAGTACGATTAGTACGTATCTGTTAATCTTTTGGAGGATTACTCATGAAAACCGCCGCGTACGACGTTAAAGATAAAGCGCTGGCCGGCATGGGCCGGCAGCGGATAGACTGGGCGTTCCGGGAGATGCCGGTGATCCAGCTCATCCGTGAGCGCTTCGAACAGGAAAAGCCGCTCAAGGGAGTCCGCATCTCCGGCTGCCTTCATATCACGACGGAAACCGCCAATCTCGCGCTGACGCTCCAGGCCGGCGGCGCCGACCTCGTCCTCTGCGCCTCCAATCCGCTTTCGACCCAGGACGATGTCGCCGCGGCCCTTGTCGAGTATGGCATTCCTACTTTCGCCATTAAAGGCGAGGACGACAAGACCTACTACAACCATCTCATCGCCGCGCTCGACCATAAACCCCAGCTTACCATCGATGACGGCGCCGACCTCGTCACCCAGCTTCATACCAAACGGCAGGACCTTTTGGCAGACATTATCGGCGGCAGCGAAGAGACCACCACCGGCGTCATCCGGCTGCGGAGCCTCTACAAGTCCGGCAAGCTCAAGTACCCCATCATTGCCGTCAACGACGCCGAGACCAAGTACCTCTTCGATAACCGCTACGGCACCGGGCAGAGCACGGTGGACGGCGTTATTCGGGCCACCAACATGCTCTTTGCCGGCAAGACGGTCGTCGTCGCCGGGTACGGCTGGTGCGGTCATGGCCTCGCCATGCGGGCCAAGGGGCTTGGCGCCCATGTCGTCGTCACCGAGGTCAAGCCGGTCAAGGCGCTGGAAGCGGTCATGGACGGTTTCAAGGTGATGCCCATGGTCGAAGCAGCGAAGATAGGCGATATCTTCATCACCGTCACCGGTGACAAGCATGTCATCGATACCGACCACTTCAAGGTCATGAAAGACGGCGCGGTGATCTGCAACAGCGGCCATTTCAACGTGGAGATAAACATCCCGGCGCTGGAGTCAATGTCCACCGGCGAGAAAAACATCCGTACCTTTGTGGATGAATACAAGCTCAAAGACGGACGGAGCATCTTCCTGCTCGGTGAAGGCCGGCTCATCAACCTGGCCGCCGCCGAAGGACATCCTGCCTCTGTTATGGATATGAGCTTCGCCAACCAGGCTCTGTGCATGGAGTACCTCGTCAAGAACAAGGGCAAACTGGAAACGAAGGTACACGTCGTGCCCGATGAAATCGACAAGGACGTCGCCCGCCTCAAGCTCCATGCCATGGGCGTCATGATAGATACCCTGACCGCCGAGCAGGAAAAATACCTGGCGAGCTGGGAAGAAGGAACGTAAGCAGTGCGGGTGGGCGGAGCGCAGCGTAACCCACCAGACTTGGTGGAGTGATCCGTCCTTTGACAAACTCAACGCGAGCGAAGGGCGCCTTAGAACGACAACGAAAGAATGTAGGGTGGGTGAAGCAAAGCGTAACCCACCAAAATCAAGAGAGAATTATCCCGCGGAGGATTTATAAGATATGTCCAACAGTTTCTACACGTCGAAGAATTATGTATTAACATCCGAGTCCGTCACCGAAGGCCATCCCGACAAGATATGCGACCAGATATCCGATGCTATTCTTGACGACATCATGGCCAAGGACCCGTTCGGACGGGTTGCCTGTGAAGTGGCGACGACGCGGGGCTTGGTGGTCGTCCTCGGTGAGATAACGACTTCGACCTATGTCGATGTCCCGAAGATCGTCCGGGACGTGGTCACGAAGATCGGCTATACCAAGCCCGAGTACGGCTTCGATGCAAAATCCATCGGCGTAGTGGTCTCTATCAATGAGCAGTCGACGGACATCGACCAGGGCGTCAGTAAGTCCCAGGAAGCCAAGGAGAGCGCCGGGGTCAGCCACCTCGACGAGATCGGCGCCGGCGACCAGGGCATGATGGTGGGCTTTGCCTGCAATGAGACCCCGGAACTCATGCCGCTGACCATTTCCCTGGCGCACCGGCTCTGCCGCAAGCTCGCCTCGGTCAGGAAGGGCGGCACGCTGCCGTACCTCAGGCCGGACGGAAAGTCCCAGGTCACGGTCCAGTATGTCAAGGGAGTGCCCAAGCGGATCGATAATGTGGTCATCGGCGCCCAGCATGATGATGACGTCGATCTCGAGACCATCAAAAAAGATATCATTGAAAAGGTCATAATACCCACGCTGCCTGCGGAACTCGTCGACGAAGGGACGAAATACTACGTGAACGGGACGGGGCGGTTCGTCATCGGCGGGCCGGTCTCGGATACCGGGTTTACCGGACGCAAAATCATCGTCGATACCTACGGCGGCATCGCCCGTCACGGCGGCGGCGCGTTTTCCGGCAAGGACTGCACCAAGGTGGACCGCTCCGGCTCCTACATGGCGCGCTACATCGCCAAGAACATCGTTGCGGCGGGACTGGCGGACCGGCTGGAGATCCAGGTGGCCTACGTCATCGGCAAGGCGCACCCGCTGTCGGTTTCCATCGAGGCTTTCGGGACGAACAAGATTGATATCGATGTCATCAAGGCCCTCATCAACAAGCACTTCGACCTCCGGCCGGGCGCTATTATCCAGAACTTTGAGCTCAGACGGCCCATCTACCGGCAGACAGCGGCGTACGGCCACTTTGGCCGGACGGACATCGACCTGCCCTGGGAGAAGACCGACAAGGCGGACATCCTGAGAAAAGAAGGTCTGGGATAGCTCTTTCAAAACCCTGAATGACGGGAGGTTGCTGCATGTCGCCGCAAATGACCGAAGAGCAAATCTATGAACTTGCTCGTAAACGCGTCGAGGAGAAGAAAGGTTTTTTCGTCCACCTCAGCGTCTACATCGTCGTCAACATCATCCTTATCCTTATCTGGGCGTTGACTTCGCCCGGATTTCCATGGTTTGCTTTCCCGCTCGGCGGCTGGGGCATCGGCTTGCTGTTCCACGGCCTCGGCGTGTTCGTATTCGATAACAACACCACATGGGAACGAAACCAGATAGAGAAGGAAGCCGAGAGGATACGCAAGAGCGGACAGTAACCAGGCAGTCGCCCCTTATTATCAGTCTGTCGCGCATAACTCGCTCTCCCCGGCGTCCGCCGAGCGAGTTATACTACTCTGTAGAGAGGTAAAGTACCATGCCTAGTCCCATCAAGTTCGGCACAGATGGCTGGCGCGCCATTATCGCCGATACATTCACCTACGAAAATGTCCGCTACTGCGCCCAGGGTATGGCGGGATATCTCAGGGAAGCCGGTCTGGCCGAACGCGGCGTGGTCGTTGGATATGATACACGGTTCGCCTCGGAGGGTTTTGCCGCCGCCGTTGCGGAGGTTCTGGCCGGCAACGATATCAAGGTTTATCTCACGTCCGCGCCAACCCCGACGCCGGTGGTGAGTTACGGCGTCCTGGCCAAGGGGGCCGGCGGGGGCGTGATCATCACGGCCAGCCATAACGGCGGGGAGTATAACGGTTTCAAGGTCAAGGACGAGTACGGATCGTCTGCGTCCGATGAGATCACCGCCAGGGTCGTGCATCACCTCGAAATTGCCTGGGACAAAGGCCGGGTGGAACGTTTGCCGCTCGCTGATGCAGAGAAACGGGAACTGGTCGTCGAGACTGACCTTGCCCCGGTCTACCTGGCGCAGATTGCCCGGCTGGTGGATGTAGACCGGCTGCGCAAGGCCGGCCTGAACATCGTTATCGATCCCATGTACGGCGCCGGCGCGGGCTACCTGGCAAGAATTCTGACCAACGGAGCTAATACCGTTACGGAGATCCATGGCAACCGTAATCCGCTGTTCCCCGGCATCCACCCCGAACCGATCATGCCGCACCTGAACGGCCTAGCCAGGGAGGTGGTCGACAAAAACGCCCGCGTGGGCCTCGCTACGGACGGAGACGCGGACCGTATGGGCATCGTGGATGAGAACGGCCGCTTTATCACCCAGCTCCAGGTCTACGCGTTGCTGGCTTTGTACCTGCTGGAAGTACGCGGCGAGCGCGGCGCGCTGGTGAAGACGCTGACAACTACCAACATGGCTTTCCGTCTCGGGGAACTGTTCAATGTGCCCGTCCGCCAGACGGCGGTAGGGTTCAAGTATGTGGCGCCCGTCATGGTGGAAGAGAACGCCATCATGGGCGGCGAAGAGAGCGGCGGCTACGGGTTCAAAGGCCATGTCATCGAGCGTGACGGCATCCTGGCCAGTCTCTATTTCCTCGACCTCATGGTACGGACCGGCAAAAAACCTTCGCAGTTAATCGAGTACCTGTACAGCAAGGTGGGGCCGCATTATTACAAGCGAGTAGACATAACGTTCCCCGCCGAACAGCGGGAGTCCATCGTCGGCAGGGTCAAGAGCGCGCCGAGCGTCATCGACGGCGTCAAGGTAGCGGAACTGGACACAACAGATGGCTACCGGTTCAATCTGGCGGATAATACCTGGCTGCTGGTCCGGTTCTCCGGCACCGAGCCGCTGCTGCGCATCTACACGGAGACGGACTCGGAAGAGCGGGCTGACAGGATGCTCAAGGCAGGGCGGGAGATAGCAGGGGTTTGACGGATAAGAAGGCGATGGAATTGCCTTCAATGACCGTTAGTTAAGGTCTATCGCCTCTCTTTTGTAAAGAGAGGTTGGGAGAGATTTATCAGCGTTATTACTATGATGATGTGGAGGATGTTATGACCAACCTCGATGATATTTCAACCTACAAATCGCTGGACAAGTCCGGCATGCTGGACGGCATCAAGGGTTTTCCGGAGCAATGCCGTAACGCCTGGCAGACGGTCAAACAGTTCAGCGTTCCGGACGACTACAGGAATATCGACAAGGTGCTCGTCCTGGGGATGGGTGGTTCGGCCATTGGCGGCGACCTGGTACGCTCGCTGGTGGAAGGGGAATCGAGGGTACCTGTCATGGTCCACCGGGACTATGCCCTGCCAGCCTACGCCGATGACAATACCCTGATGCTGTTTTCCAGCTATTCCGGCAACACCGAGGAGACCCTCTCCGGTTTCGCGGCAGCATTGAAACTGGACTCGAAAAAGCTTGCCCTGACCACCGGCTGCAAGCTCGCGGAAAAGGCGAAAGAGGCCGGCGTGCCGGTGTTCCACATCGACTACAAAGGCCAGCCCCGGGCGGCGCTCGGCTGGAGCTTTATCCCGACCCTCGGCGTTCTCCAGAAACTGGGGCTGATACAGGATAAAGAGAATGACGTCGTCGAGGCCATGGAAGTGCTGAAAACGATGGTCGAAGAACTGAACGAGTCCGTCCCGGAAGCGAAGAACCTCGCCAAGCAGATGGCAAGGCGTTTTTACAGCCGGCTGCCGGTCGTCTACGGTACCGGGATCACCTCCGAGGTAGCGCACCGATGGAAGACCCAGGTGAACGAGAACAGCAAAGCCTGGGCGTTCTACGAGGTCCTGCCGGAAATGAACCACAACGCGACGGTCGGGTTCCCGTACCCGCCGGAACTGGCGAAGCAGATGCAGGTGGTGTTCCTGCGGTCTTCCCTGATGAACGAGCGGGTCAAGCTGCGCTACGAGATAACCGGGGAACTCCTCAATAGGGCGGATGTCCCGCACGAATATCTGGACTCCCGCGGCAGGGGCGCCCTGGCGCAGATGCTCGGTCTTATTTCTTTTGGAGATTTTGTCAGCTACTACCTGGCTATTCTCTACGGCATCGATCCTTCCCCGGTGGAAGTCATCGATTACCTCAAGAGGCGGCTGGCCAAGGGGTAAATGCTGTTGTCATCCTGAGTGTAGCGAAGGATCTCGGGGGGGGGAGACACCTACTCAAACCGGTACCCAACCCGAGGATGATTGACAATATGCTTGTGCATGGCGTCTGTTTCCAGTTGCTTCCGTAAATGATTGATGGTGACATGAACGTATTGCCGGTCATCTTTGAATTCAATTCCCCAAACGGACTCCAGTAACTGAGTGTAGGTAAGAGTCTTGCCGGCATTCCTGGTCAATTCAACAAGCAGCCGGTATTCCGTGGGAGTGAGTCGGACCTCTTTGCCGCCCACAAAAACTTGCCGGTAGATGTAGTTAATCTCAAAGTCTCCGCATCTGAACGGCGACTGAGGAAAGCTTGGGTCGGATAATTGCGGCCTTCTCAGGGCTGCTTTAATGCGGGCAACCAGTTCCTGACTGTCAAACGGTTTAGTTATAAAGTCATCCGCTCCCAGGTTGAGACATCTTATCCGGTCTTTTTCTTCCAGTTTCCCGCTGACGGCGATAATAGGGATGGGAGAGTGGTTTTCCCTTAGTCTGCGGCAGACCTCAAAGCCGTCAATGCCGGGGAGTATGATGTCTAGGACAATCAGGTCAGGTTGTTCATTCTCTACTATCTCAAGCGCCTGCTGGCCGTTTCCGGCGTTCAGGACTTTCCATCCTTGCAATTCAAGTAAAGTGCGTAACAGTTCCAGTATTTGCGGATCATCATCCGCTATTAATATAGTGGTCTTTTTCATACGCACCTCCATCAGGAATTGGAGAAAGTCTATTTTAACTGTGATAACGCTACCGTTCAATGACTCGATAGGGGTACTAGTACTTTATTTTAGAATTTCATTAGATGTTTAGAAAATACCTAAGGACTTATTTATTACGAAAATGATAAATTTTGTGAGTACTAAAATATTATCAGAAAGGAGAGATAAATATACTAGAAATACGAAACATTAACAAATATGTTCCAAAATATAGATAAAGAGAGGGGAGGAATTCACAATGAAAAAAATAGTCATTATCGTTTCAGTTATGCTCTTGATGGTTAGCGTGTTTCCTATCTGGAGCGCAAATGCAGATGATATCACAGTAAGTGAATTTGTTACTTTGACTGAAGCGAAGAAAGCGGCCCTTAATCAGATCCAAATTTCTAGCAACAGGATTGAGAAATGGCTTGGCGCTTCAATCACCGAACCTACTTTATATTATGCCCCGGATGACAACCCTTCAGCTTATGAGTTTTCGGTAATGAACAAAGAAAGTGAAGTTGGATACATTCTGGTTTCTGCGAGAAGATATTTAGTGCCGGTTCTTGAATATAGTACTGATCCCGCTCCGAGTAAACTAATGACTCCAGTCATCGAAACGGCTATCGAAAAAGGCTTTGCGAAACCGTCCGATAGGGGAGACATTCGACTACTATATTGGGGACCCTTATCATATTCCGTTCAAATTGGCGAAAAAATGAAGCAAGAAAACAAGGTTGTCCACCTTCCAACAGGCCGTTTAGTTCACATGGAAACGATGAAGATTGCGAAGGTTGATGAACAATTAGCCATTCAAGCGTGGGCGAAAATTGAGAAAGAATCTCAAACGAAGTCAATCGGTTGGGTGGAAATTTCGGGAGTACCGCTATGGTACCAACACAGTGAAGCTTGTGGGGGGTGTTGTGATGCTCATTCAGACTATGCAGACGAATATCCTGATTGTGCAGGTAACGATCCCGATCCTTGGATTTATTGGGATGGTTGCGCTCCGATTTCAGGAGCCATGATAATTGGCTACTGGCTAACCGCACAATATGATGACGAAGAGTACATAGATGATTGTCATCATTACATGGAAACTGGTGACGAAGATGGATATACGTATTACCTTAATATCGACAATGGAATACGAGACGCTTTTGGAACACATGGCTATTCCATGGACGTTGATAATGACCTGATTGTTACTTGGGGCGACATAACAACGGAAGTAGATGCTGAAAGGCCATTTGTGCTTTCAGATGATGAACATTGTCCAACTGGCGTTGGCTATGAATATGACACCGGAGATCCTAGCTACAAGAAAGTATGGATACACACGACTTGGTATAGCCCGAGAACAGCTATCATAGACTACAATTCTTGGAACTTACAAGTGATGACTAAAGTCTCGCAGTAATACAGATAATGACCTTAAACTCGGAACTTGTTTCCGAAGCGCATGGGGTCAAGAATACTTAATACCTAGAGGCAGCAGAGACTGGTAGGCGCACTCCGTTGGGACAGATTAAAAAGTGGCGCAAATGTTAAGGACAGCGCCACCTTTTTTGTAACTAATGAAATGGGTTACTCAAAGCATCAATAAAGAAGTTGGTTTGTATGACAACCTCCTTTTTATCCTGATCAAGTAATACATGCTATATTAATACGTATAATATCTTGATTGATATTATAATACCGCTAAGAGGTGCTTGAATGAAAATCAAATGGAGAATATTTATCCCTCTATGGATAGTCGTGCTGTTATTGGCGCCTTCTATCTGGCTGCCCCAGGCAATGTACGGCGCGAATATCTCTCCTGATGGTCCAGGGTTAGCGGTTGTTATTCCTTCTGTCTGGCTGCCTCAGACGTTGTATGATGCAAAGCGTTCCGAAGATGATCCGGGGCGACCGGCGGTAATTCCTTTCAGCCTTTTTTATTGGGCAAAACAGAACGGGATATTCCAGGCAGACGAAGAACCGGACTATGTTGAATATTTGGGTAATATCCTGCCTACCGTCATATATACCTTCCCGGTTTCATTGGGGATATATTTCCTGGTATCAAAGCTGATTGGAGTGTGAGATCGGAAGAGCACACGTCTGAACTCCAGTCACGAGATTCCATCGCG
>CAZQQL010000086.1:0-13118 GCA_964595455.1 uncultured Dehalococcoidaceae bacterium | reverse complement strand
TGTACCAGGGGGCCAGCTTCGGGGGATGGAGCCAGGCGGCCTGGAACCTCGGCGGCACCTACTGCGCCGGACTCGTGGCGAAACGGCTGGGACGCCCGGTAAAGTGGACGTTCAGCCGGCGGGAAGACTTCTTCGGCGGTGAGATGGACGAAGGCGTCTACCGGTACAGAGTCGGTGTGAAGAACGACGGCACTATCACGGCGGTCTACGCGCATTCGCTCGTGACCAATCAAGCGCTGCCGGTCTTCGGCATCGTCCGGCATATCATGGAAAACACGAAGATACCCAACCTTTACGGCAAGTCCGAAGGGGTACTCATCAATACCGGACCGAACCTGGCCACCCGCTGCGAGATGAATTCCAACTGCCACAGTATGACGCAGGTCTTCGCGCGGGCCGCCGAAGCGGTCGGGATGGACCCGACGGTGGTGGCCCTGAAGAACGACGGCGCGGAAGGCCATGACATGGCCTGGCTGGACCGGAAGAAAGCCGAGATGGGCTTCGAGGTGAGGGACAGCCTGAGGGAGTGCATCGTGAAAGGCAAGGCGGCCATCGGCTGGGATGAAAAGTGGCACCAGCCGGGAACGAAAAAGCTGCCCAACGGCAGGATGCACGGGCTCGGCTTCAACTGGTCGCACGAGTGGGACGACTCCGGCGGCACGGCGGAAATCGCCATATACCTGGAGCGCAACGACGCCACGGCGGTCATCCTCGGCTGCCGCTGCGACTGCGGCGTCAACGCCGAGACGGCCTACTGCCAGGTAGCCGCGGATGAAATCGGTCTGCGTATCGAGGACGTCCGCTACAAGGGGCAGATAGACGCCGGCTTCTTTGCCATGACCCCTGATACTTCAACGAACATGTCCGTCAACGGAGCGGCGGTCAGGCACTGCGCCCGCCTCCTTAAAAAGAAGATACTCGCGCTGGCTGTGGAGCCGCGAGGTAAAACACAACTGAACGAGTTCCCGCCCGCTTTCCCCGGCAAGAAGCCGGAGGAACTGGACATCAGGGACAGCGTCATCTTTGAAATCGCTGATCCCTCTAATAGCATGACCCTGGCGGAGTTCATCGGGCCGAGCGGGGCCATGGGGCCGTTCGATCCCCGCACCGGGGAACCGGTCTGGGCCTCCAAGGAGGGCATCGATTACCCGGTGAAGTTCACGCCGCCGCTCTTCGAGCATGCCTGGCACATCCAGCGCGGCACGTACCTCGGCGTACGGTTACGACTCTGCCGACAGGCCCATTTCATGGAAGTGGAGGTCGATACCGAGACCGGTGAGATCGACGTCAGGCACATCGTCAACGTCAACGACGTCGGCAAAGCCATCAGCATCGAAGGCTGCCACGGGCAGCAGTACGGCGGGGCCATCATGGGGCTGGGGCGCGGGTTCACGGAAGACGTCATCCACGATCCCAACACCGGCGTCATCCTCAACGGCAACCTGCTCAACTACAAGATACCGACGATGATGGATGTCGGGCCGATCGATACCATACTGGTGGAAACGGGCATGGGCTACGGACCTTACGGCGTGGTGGGTATCGGCGAGGACGTCGCCACCATCGTACCGACGCTGATCGGCGTGGCCGTGCATAATGCCATCGGGAAATGGGTGGACAGGTTCCCGGTGACGCCGGACGTCGTCCTGAGGGCGCTCGGGAAGGCTTGAAGCACTAGTCGAATCATACCTGGAGTCTACACATGAAGAAGTTCAAACACGCCAGCCCGGACTCCCTGGAAAAGGCTGTCTCGATACTTGATAAGTACGGCAGAAAAGCGAGGGTTATCGCCGGGGGAACGGACCTGCTCGGGGAAATGCAGGATACCATACTGCCAGATTACCCGGAAGTCATCGTCAACCTTAAAACAATCTCCGGACTGGATTATATCCGGGAGGAGCACGGCGTACTCCATATCGGCGCACTGACCCGGCTGGAAGACATCGCGACAAATGAGGTGATACTAGCAAACTACCCGCTCCTCGCCGAGGCTTCCTGCCGCACTGCATCGCCGCATATCCGGGAGATGGGGACCATCGCCGGGAACATCTGTCAGAGCAACCGTTGCTGGTACTACTGGGTAGCGGACAACCGCTTCGATTGCCTGAGAAAGGGCGGCGCGACCTGTTTTGCGGTCAACGGGGACGCCCGGTATCACTCGATATTCGGGAGCACGCGCGTCGACCGCACTCCCTGCTCGGTGGAATGCCCGGCCGGTATCGATATCCCGGACTACATGGCGCGTATACGGGCCAATGATATAGCCGGGGCTGCACGGATATTGGTCGATTCCAATCCCCTGCCCGCCATCACCGGCCGGGTCTGTCCGCACTACTGCCAGACGAAGTGCAACCGCGTTGGATATGACGAGTCCGTCTCCGTGCGGAACGTGGAACGGTATCTCGGCGATTACATCCTGGAACATCCGGGAATTATCTCCGAAAAGAAACCTGCTTCCGGGAAAAAGGCCGCTGTCATCGGTTCCGGGCCGGCGGGACTGGCCGCAGCTTTTTGTTTGAACAAACTGGGGCACGCCGTGACCGTTTATGAAAAGATGCCGAAAGCCGGCGGCTTTCTCACTTACGGCATACCGCCCTACCGCCTGCCGAAGGAAGTAGTAGACCGGCAAATCGCGGTACTGGAGCAGGCCGGTATAAAGTTCATGCTGAATGCGAATGTCGATGTCGGGCAGCTCTCCCGCGATTACGACGCCGTGTTCCTTGCCTGCGGGACATGGAAAGACCGCCGTTCCGGCATACCCGGTGAGGAACATCTGCTCTCCGGACTGGACTTCCTCAAGGACGTGAATACGGGAAAACGCGCCGTTCCCGGTCAGAAAGTGGCGGTCATCGGCGGCGGGAACGTCGCCGTGGACGTGGCGCGGACGCTGCTCCGACTCGGAGCGGAACCGGTCATACTTTACCGGCGGACACTTCAGGAAATGCCCGCCCTTGCGGAAGAGATCGAAAAACTGGTCGAGGAAAATATCGAGGTCCGTTTCCTGACTCTCCCGGTTTCAGCATCTAAAAAGGACGGTAAGGTTTTATTGACCTGTACGAAAATGCAGCTCGGCGCGCCGGACGAATCGGGCAGGCCGCGTCCCGAGCCGGTGCCCGGTTCGGAATTCATCCTTGAGTTCGACGCTGTCATGGAAGCCCTTGGGGAAGAGGCGGACCTTTCAATGATAACCGGTCAATATCTCGATGCCGGCCGTCTGAAAATCGATGAGCATGGGCAGCTTGGCGGCAATGTCTTCGCCGGCGGCGATTTCGTTACCGGAGCGTCCACGGTTGTCCAGGCGATTGCTTCCGGCCGGAAAGCCGCTTGCAATATTGAGGCCTTCCTGGGCGGCGAACAGGAACCCGCGGAACAGAAACCAGCCTGGCTGGAGCCAGATACCTTCGATTGCGGATCGCTGATAAAGACCACAGGTGTAACAGCGCCGGAACTGCCGGCCGGGCAAAGATCGAGCCTCGACGCTGAGGATGTCTCCGGCCTGCCGTTGGAAGCCGTCGCCGCGGAAGCCAATCGCTGCTTCAACTGCGGCTGCGTGGCGGTCAATCCGTCCGACCTCGCGCCCGCCCTCATCGTGCTGGAAGCACAGATAAAGACCACGAAGCGTGTCATCCAGGCGGCGGAGTTCTACACCGTTAATGGGGAAAAGACGACCATCCTCGATGATGATGAGATTGTTATTGAGATCATCGTCCCGAAACACGGCCCCGGCGTCAAATGTAAATTCCTGAAATCCGCCATCCGCAAGTCAATCGATTTCCCGCTGGTCAACTGCGCCGCGGCGATAGAGACACAAAATGGCATTGTCAGAAGAGCCCGAATCTGTCTGAACTCAGTGTACACGCTGCCTTATCCGGTGAAAAAGGCGGAGGTCTACCTGGAAGGCAAGACTGTCGACGAGCCAACCGCGGAAACCGCCGCTTCCCTGATTATCGACGATGCCGTCCCGCTGCTCAACAACCGGTACAAGGTCCAGATCGCCATGGCGCTTATCAAGCGAGTCATCATAGCGTGTGTTTGACACGAGTGTTATTTTCCTATTGTTTTTTAGCAGAGCTACGTGGTATGATTATCTCCTTGGAAATATTCTTTAGGGAGTTGCACGATGAAACTTGCAGAAGCTCTGATAATGAGAGCAGATTTGCAGAAACGAATTGAACGTCTCAAGAGCCGACTAACAGCCAATGCGAAAGTCCAGGAAGGAGACAAGCCAGTAGAGGATCCTCAAGAGTTAATGAAAGAACTTGATCGAGTCCTCAAGGAACTGACGGTCATCGTCCAGCGAATCAATAAAACCAATTGTGCAACTTCGGTAGATACAGGTGAAACTCTGTCTGATCTATTGACTCGCAGAGACATCACGAAAGTGAAGCACTCTGTTTATACTGCTTTTGCAGATGCTGCGTCAATCAAACTTGATCGTTATAGCAAATCCGAGGTCAAATTTAGAAGTACTTTCGACGTTGCGGCTATACAGAAGCAGTCGGATGCCCTGGCAAAGGAATACCGGGACCTCGATACCAAGGTTCAGGAGGCAAACTGGCTGAAAGATCTGATCGAATAAGCAAGAAAAAGTTGGTAGCTGCTTTCAGGAGCGAGCATAAAACCGTACGCCAAGCGGTAAATTGGCTCTGGTTGCATGATGGACCATGCGAAGGGTTCGATCCCCTTACTTTACGGTGTACGTCCGGAACAGGGTACAATCGTACAATTCATTATTCACTGTAACTACCTTGTGCTATCCTATCGGCAGTGAGGGAGGGTTAGGGGAACACTAGCGAGAGATATCTTCGTCTCTTGCTCGGAAGGGTTCGGCGATTCTTCGAGGATTTCGTAACTAATAGCATCGTCGAAAGAATTCTTTCTTCTGGGAGTCTCAAATGAATAACCAACCAAGTAAAAGCGCCGCGTCTTTCCAGGGACTGGAGAACGCCGATATCCGCAACGTCGTCAAATCCATGGGCTACACCGACGACGACCTGTCTACCGGAAGACCGGTCATCGGCATCGCCAACTCATGGAACACCCTGATACCCGGTCATTTCAATTTCCGGGAGATCAGCGAGCAGGTCAAGAAGGGCATTCACCGCGCCGGCGGCACGGTCTTCGAGTTCGGCACCATCGGCCTGTGCGACGCTATCTGCAAGGAGAACTTCAACTACGTCCTCCCCTCACGGGAGATCATCTGCGATTCCATCGAGGCCATGGCCGGCGCCAACCCGCTGGATGGCCTTATTCTGCTGGCCTCCTGCGACAAGATCGTGCCGGGCATGCTCATGGCCGCCGCCCGGTTGAATGTTCCCGCTATCCTGGTTAACAGCGGCCCGATGCTCGGCGGACCGGCGTTTGCCGGGCGGAAGGCCGATTCCACCTCCGTCTCCGAGGCCCTGGGCATGTACAAGTCCGGCAAGATGTCGCTTGATGAGTACCGTGACATAGAAGACCTGTCCTGCCCCACCTGCGGCTCCTGCTCCTTCATGGGGACCGCCAATACCATGTGCTGCCTCGCCGAGGCCCTGGGCATGACGCTGACGGACAGCGCATCGATACCCGTCGTCTACGCGGAACGGCTCCGGATAGCCGAGCGGGCGGGAGAGTCTATCTGTAACCTGGTGAAAAAAGGGATTACCGCCGGGCAGATCATCGATAAACGGTCGCTGGAAAATGCCGTCCGGGTCTGCCTGGCCATCGGCGGCTCGACCAACGCCGTTCTCCATCTGACCGCCCTGGCCCACGAGGCCGAGGCGGACATCGATATCCTGGATACCTTCGACAGGTTCAGCAAGACCACGCCGACCATCGCCAGGGTCTATCCCGCCGGGACCGCGGACATGGAAGACCTGTGGAAGGCCGGCGGCATTCCCCGTGTTCTCGATAACCTCCGAAGACTGCTGGACATGGATGTCATGACCTGCACGGGGAAGACAATGCGGGAGAACATCGACACGTTCCGTTACCGGTTCCCGGAAAATCCTGACGTCATCCGCACTATCGATAATCCCTTTGCCGTGTCCGGTGGGCTGGCCGTCATCCGGGGCAACCTGGCGCCGGATACGGGCATCAGTAAACCGGCCGCTATCGATCCCGCTGTCAGGAAGTTCACCGGGACGGCCGTGGTGTTCGATTCCGAGGAAGACGCCAACCGGGCCATCCTGGACGGCAAGGTCAAAGCCGGTAATGTGGTCGTCATCCGTTATGAAGGACCCAAGGGCGGGCCGGGCATGGTGGAGATGTACCGCGCACTGAAGTACCTGCACGGCCTGGATTTACACAAGTCCACCGCCGTCATCACGGACGGCCGCTTTTCCGGCACCAACAACGGCTGCTTCGTGGGGCATATCTCGCCGGAAGCCTTCGAAGGCGGACCGGTGGCCGTGGTCGAGAACGGCGACAGCATCACGATAGATGTACTGGAAAACTCCATCCACCTGCACGTGTCTGATGAAGAACTTGCCGCTCGTCTGAAAGCCTGGAAGCAGCCGCCGCTTAAAGTCAAGAAAGGCTATCTTGCGCTCTATTCCCGGCTGGCAAGTTCCGCCGACAAGGGCGCGATCATCCGTTACCCGGGGTCATGATTTTGTACCGATCCCGGTTTCACTCCCAGTCCGGCGGTCCTACCTGCTTCTGCTGGTCGTAGATATCGTTGTAGATGACCTTGCCGAAGTTCATGTACGCGTCCCAGCGCGGGTGAAGGGGTTCGTCCGGACAGGCGCGGATGATGGCGTCGTGACGGGCGGCGTAACCAGCCTTCCATTCCGGGTGCGTCATGATATAGAGGTCGTTGTTCCGGATGCCCCGCAGGACGCGCTCGCCGCTCTCCAGCGGGTCCATGGCGATGTCCTGCACCGGCGGGCGTTTCCGCTGTTCGCCGTCCTTCGGCGGCGGAGGCGGCCAGACCTCACCCTCGTTCCGCAGGTGTTCCGGCCGGTTCTCGAACGTCGATCGGCCCAAGTCGGTCATCGTCAGGCCCGGGATGAGGATAGAGACACCGATGTTCTTCGGTTTGAGTTCACCGGCAATGCTCTCCATGAGACCGCACACTGCGTACTTGGTGGTGCAGTAGATGGACATGTTGTCCGTGCCCATCAGGCCGCAGGTGGAAGAGGTGCTGACGATGTGCCCGCCTTCTCCGTGTTTGATGATGCGCGGCAGGATCGTCATGACGCCGTTGATGACGCCCCACAGGTTGACGTTGATGCCGTACTCCCAGTCCTTATAGTTGATCTTGTCTATCGGGCCGCCGCAGCCGATGCCCGCGTTGTTGACGAGCACATGGATTTTACCATAGACTTTCTCAGCTTCGTCGGCGGCGCTCACGTAGGCTTCACGGTCGGTGACATCCAGGTTGATGGGATAGACGTCGCCGCCGTTCTCACTGAACCAGGCCATCGCTTCATCCAGCGCGTACTGGCGCATATCGACGATGACGACCTTCATCTTGTGTTTCGCAAACACTTTAGCAATGCCAAGACCGATGCCGCTGGCTCCGCCGGTGATGAACGCAACTTTTCCCTCGAACTGTTCCATTCTCCGTCTCCTCCTTCCTAGTGTGATATCCCGCAGGAACCGTCCGCGCAGACGATGCCTGCCGGCATGCGCAGCGGCCGTTCATCCTTGCGGATGCCGCCCTCCGGTATCCAGGGGTCAATCAGTTCCGTCTGAAAATAGGTGAAGTCTGTGGTGATCCAGAGCGGATTGGTTTCCCCGCCGACCACCACGAAATTCACCATGTCCGGGTTCTTGACCGAGAATTCCGTCCTTTCGATGAGCCATTCACTGAGCTTGCGCGGGTCAGCGAAGCCTTCTTCCCGCTTGAGGCTCTTGGCAACGAGCGGGTCGATGACGAAGGTATACGAGCCGCCGAACGGCCCCGACGGCTTCATTTTTTCCAGCATCTGCTGAGACAGACCGAAGCCGAGGTTCTGCATGTTCCAGCCCCGGAACAGGCTCACCGTGCTCTGTTCTTTCCGGTAACCCTTGCGCACGTGGAACGGTTCCCAGGGGCTGTTCTCCTCGTTCTCAGCGCAGCACATGTTGTTGTAATTGAGGTTGTGTCCGGTGCTGGCCGTGAACGTCGCGCCGAGCCTGGCATCGCCCAGGTTGAGGCTCATCAGCGTCCAAGCCCGCCCGATGACCGAATTGGCGTAGTTGAAGGGACTCAACGCCGCCCGGGTGCTGTTCATGCCGCACTCGTTGCGGACCGGGCCGTTAACCACCATCATACTGGCGAAGGAGGTGGTCGAACTGGGCATGGACGGCCTTCCGGAAGCCGCCAGGGCGAGGATGACCGGGAAATGCTCCGGCCTGGCGCCGGCCATAACGGCGATGACCGCAACTTTCTCCACGTTGTACTTGAGCCTTTCCTCGTGAGTGGTGACCGACATCATGCCGACGTAGTCATCCGGGGCGCGGCCGGTTCCGGTCAGCATTTCCGCCACACGTTCCTCGGTCGGCAGGACAATGGGCAGACCGTCCGTCCAGCCGTTCTCCAGGAAGAGGCGGTGCAGTTCTTCTTCGGTGTCCGGTTCGAGCAGTCTCGGGCGTTCCGGCCTCTTGACCACTCTGGGGTGCAGTTCCGCCTCGGTCAGCGGGTAGGTAAGCGCGTGAAATATCTCATCGAGCAGGGGAGCCCCGGAGACCGGGTCCTTGCCGGTGATATACTCCCTGACGATTTCGCGGGCGATGTAGCCGACCGGATAAGGCGGGAAGGTCCAGCGGAGGTTCATACCGTGGCTGCGGCCGTCACGCTGGACGTAATCGGCGAACATGGCGGTCACGATGGGCGCGGTGGGGATGCCATAGTCATGTTCCAGCGTCCGGGCAAATTCGGCGACACTCGCCGAACAACCGTCTCAGCCCCCTACGCCCAGGATCGCGGCGTCACCGTCATCTTTAATCTCTCTCCACAGCTCCGGCTCATCCGTGAACATGCTGGTCTTCTTGTGGCGGAGCACCGTGGTGATCTCCGGCCGGTTCCGGTTCAGCCAGTCCTGTAGTTCTTCCATGAACTCGCGGCTGCCGGCAAATCCTGTATCGACGAGGTACACGGTCTTGCCTTCCAGCGTGGTCAGGCGCGGAGCCATCGTGAGGGATTCCAGCGCCCCTTCGGTCTGTTTCGGCTGAAACCGCGGATCGTGGATTGCCCGGGGAGAAGAATCAGGATCGAGACGGCGCCCGAATATCCCGCTGGGCTGACCCACCGGGTCCAGGACCGTCAATTTGGGACCTTTTCCTGGCATATTACCCTCCTGAAATCCTATATCGTTTATGCTACTGTCTCTTTGCTTTCGCAAAATACTAATCCAACCACAGGTAAATTTCAAGTCATACCCGGCTTAGCAGGTAGTTTTGCATCATTTACTCCACGGCTGTAAAATCAGGTATTCGGCTCAAACGTATAAGGCGAGACCTAACTCCGGAGGAACTGTATGCCTATTGGCCACAAGACCATGCTGGATTTATACACAACGATGCTGACCATCCGCCGGTTCGAGGAACGGTGCATCAAGGACTTCGAGAGCAGCGCCATTCCCGGCCTGATCCACTCTTACCTTGGGGAGGAGGCCATTGCGACCGGGGTCTGCGCCCATCTGCGGAAGGACGACCGCATCGTCAGTTACCACCGTGGTCACGGGCACACCATTGCCAAGGGGGCGGACCTCAACCGGATGATGGCTGAGGTATACGGGAGAACGACCGGCTACTGTAAAGGCAAGGGCGGCTCGATGCATGTGGCAGACTTCGATATCGGCATGCTGGGCGCCAACGGCATTGTCGGCGGCGGTATGCCCATCGGCGCCGGGGCGGCCATCGCCGCACAGCTTGAAGGCGGAGACAGGATAGCCGTGCTGTTCTTCGGCGACGGCGCCACCAATGAAGGTGAGTTCCACGAGGTCCTCAACCTGGCTTCGATCTGGAAGCTCCCGCTGCTTTTCGCCTGCGAGAACAACGGCTGGGGCGTGAACACGCCGGTCAAGTATGCCACGGGGCTGGACCATATCTCCGACCGCGCCACCGGCGGGTACGGCATCCCGAGCGCGGTCGTGGACGGCAATGACGTCCGGGCGGTGTACGAAGCCACGCAGAAGGCGGTCGACCATGTTCGGACGCATATGGGGCCGTATTTTATGGAATACATCACCTACCGCTGGCGCGCCCATTATGAAGGACCGGGCATGCCGGACCTGCGCCCGAAGGAGTTGCTCGCTGCATGGCAGAAACGATGTCCGGTGAAGTGCTTTGAAGATGTACTCATGGCTGAAGGGACCGTTACGAGAGCGGAACTGGATGCCATCGATGCTGATATCCTGAAACGCATCGAGGAAGCGGTCAGGTTCGCCGGTGAAAGTCCCTGGCCGGCGCCGGAAGACGCCTTGCAGGATGTTTATTCTGCCTGATTATTGAGGAATAATGATGAGAAGAATAAGTTACGGCCGCGCTGCTTCTGAGGCAATGCAAGAAGAGTTCCAGCGCGATCCAAAAACACTTCACCTGGCTACAGACATGGAATACGATTTGCTCGCCGAATTCGGTCCGGAACGTATCCGGCAGCTTCCCATCGCGGAAAGCTCTTTTGTCGGGGCAGCCATCGGCCTAGCCGGTTCCGGGTACCGGCCGGTGGTGAACGTGCGCATGGCGACGTTTGCTTTCGTTGCGATGGACCAGTTCGTCAACCAAGCGGCCAAGATAACGTACATGTTCGGCGGGCAGCGGAGCTTCCCAATCCTGTACCGCATGACGGTCGGGGCGAGTAAATCCTTCGCAGCGCAGCATTCTATCAATCCCTATTCCATGTATATGAACGTGCCAGGCCTGAAGCTCATCCTGCCGGCGACGCCGTATGATGTCAAGGGGCTGCTGAAGACAGCCATCCGGGACAATAACCCGGTCATCAGCTTCGAGCATGTCGGCCTTGGTGACATCGAGGGAGAGGTTCCGGAAGATGACTACACCATACCATTCGGTCAGGCGGTTGTCCGCCGCGAAGGCATGGACGTCACGGTGGTAGCCCTGGCAAAGATGATGCACGAAGCCCTGGCCGTCGCCGGTGAACTGGAAAAAGAGGGCGTTTCTCTGGAGGTCATCGATCCGCGCACGCTTGTGCCGCTGGACATGGATACCGTCAAAAAGTCCGTGAAGAAGACGGGGCGGTTCATCGTCGTGGATGAAGCCTGCCTGACCTGCAGCGCCGCGGCGGAGATAACGGCGCGCATCGTTGAAGACCCGGATGTTTTCAGCCAGCTCAAGGCGCCGCCCAGGCGGGTATGCGGCCTCGATGTACCTATCCCCTACAGCCCTCCGATGGAACAGTTCGCCCTGCCCGGCAGAGATGATATCCGGGCTGCGGTGCGAGGTGTTCTGAGGTAAGAGGATAGCAGGATTGGGTATACCGCATGACTCACGTGATGGTTGAAGATACGAACAAGTATCATGACTGTATCGGGTGGAAACCAGATGGTTGGCGACAGGCGCAGAACCATTGGCATTTATGTTTATCCGCTGGCCGGCAACTGAGAACACCGATAGTAAGAAAACGACGCTAAGGAACACTTGCCCATCGTCAATACTGGATCAGACTGCCTTCTTTCTTAGCACGTTTCAAGGCCATGCGGAATACCAGGAAGGACAACGGCGTCAATACGAGGCTGAAACCCAGCAGTACGAAGATGTCCGTACTTACTTCCGCGAGGGAGTACCCCTTCAACATGGTCAGTCTCATAGCGTCGAGAGCGTAGGTCAGGGGTAGAACCCGTGAAAGAGGACTGAGCCAGTCCGGCAGTACGGTTATCGGGTAGTAGACCCCTGCCAGCAGGCTGGACAAGCTGCCGAATATCCAGGAAATGGGGTCTCCTTTTTTCAGGAAGAGAACGAACGATGCGGACAGGATTCCTATACTGCTGAAGCTGGTGATTGACAGCAGCAGGACAAGAATTGCGGCCGGGAAATTAGCCTGGGTCAGGTCGGCGCCGAACACGAAAACCCCGAAAAGGAAATAGATCAGGACGTTGAATGTCGTCATCAGATATGACCACAGCGACGACGATATCAGGATGGCGCTGAGCCTTGTCGGACTGAGGAGCATGATCTCGAGGGTGCCCATCATCTGCCCTTCACGGATGCTGCTGGCGAAATTGGACATGGAAAGTCCCATGTATCCGGTGAACGCCATCCCGATGAGAACAAACGAAAAATAATCGCCGCCATAAGCTTCCAGTTGCGGGGCTATCGCGACGCCGAACAGCTTGGAAACGAAATAGAAAACGGCAATACTGAAGAAGATGCCGATGAACTGAAACGCAAATGATATGCGGTAGCTCAGTTGTTGTGACAGGTCTCTCTTGAGAAATGCGCCGGCAACTGTCATGATCTCTTCTCCGGCTCAGTATTTTTCTCGAGCGAGTTGATAAATATTTCTTCAAGCGAGAGTTCATCGAGTTGGCAGTCGCAGACCTGGCAACCGCCTTCGATGACCGACTGAAGTATCAATGGTAGCACGTTATCCCTTTTCGTCATCATCAGTTCCAGCTTAACGATCCCGTCCGTCTCTTCGGCGATCTTGCACCCGAGTACGCCCTCCAGTTGAGAGCATTTGTGGAAAGTCGCTTCGGAAAAGCCTTTGATTCTTAGTTCGCATTTTTCTTTGGTTTGAAAGACCGATCGCAGCTCCGGTATCGAACCCTGGGACCTGATCCTGCCGTTCTGCATTATCGCTACTCGATTGCATAGTTGCTCGGCTTCGGTCAGATTGTGGGTCGCCAGCACGACTGTTTTACCGGAGCCTATGACTTTTTCTTTCAAGAACTGCCGGACCGCCTGGGCACTCACCGGGTCCAGGCTTCTTGTCGGCTCATCGACGAAAAGCAGGCGGGGTTCGCTCAAGAGACCCCGGGCGATGGCCAGTTTCTGGCGCATTCCTGTCGAATAATTGTGGAACCTTATATCCGCTTTGTCTGACAGACTGAGGAGCTCCAACAGGTACTCGATGCGTTTTTTCGCCGTCGACCCTCGTAATTGATAGAGAGAGGCAAAGAACTCCAGGTTCTCGCGGCCGGTAAGCCGCCAGTAAAAGCTTCGTTCTTCGGAGCTGACCAACCCGACGAGTT
>CAZQQL010000085.1:0-13181 GCA_964595455.1 uncultured Dehalococcoidaceae bacterium | reverse complement strand
CTCGACCCATCGGCGGCAACGTACCGCGTACACGATGCCGTCGTCCCGATGAAGTACACCCGCCAGCGCGAGGCAGGCCGGATGAAAGAGGCGCTCGGCATCGTGGCCGAGGCCAGGGACATGCTGTCCCGCACCGGTGTCGAGAATTTCCATGATCTCGCCCGGTACCACCAGGCGGAAAGCATGGCGCTGGCGGCGGAATGCACATTCAAGGCCGCCCTGATGCGGGAAGAGAGCCGTGCCGGTCATTTCCGCGAAGACTATCCGCAGCGCGACGACAGGAACTGGTTCAAGTGGATCACCCTGCAGAAAAAGGGCGATGCACCGGTATTGAGCACCATGGACGTTCCGCTGAAGTCGTACCCGCTGCAGCCGTAGCAGCACTCTGAGTCCGGAAGGGGACCTGCCGCTCGCCCTGAGCTTGTCGAAGGGTGAGCGAGCGCGATCTTGTCTCAGGAGAGGTCGTACTGCACATCTTCTTCGTGCAGGTCGGTGGCCTTGTATTCCTTCGTCGCGGAGATTTCCAGGAAGACAATGGGCTTGGTGCATTTCCTCACGATAAGCGGGCAGTGCTTGAGGTTGGGCGGTATGGAGACGATGGTCGGGGTGGTGATGATATGCTCGACCTGTTCCTCGCCGAGGAAAATGCTGATCTCGGCGCCGAAATCGTTGATATTGGTCGGATCGCCGCCGAGGAAGCAGAGCAGTTCGTGGTTATCATGGGCGTGGGAAATCGGGACCTCATACCCGGGTTTTGAAATGCAGTGGTAGCCCAGGGTCGTCCCGGAGCCGTATTCGTCATGGTGCGCCCACACCGATGTACCGGTCATGCCGGGTTCAGGCTCGAAGTAGAATGGTCCCCGCTTCAGGTGCTGCCAGTATTTTTTCATTTGATGCAGGCTCCTCCTCGATGGCATAAAGTATTCAAGATTATAGTATGAGGCTGATGGTAAGTCAAAATGCAGATCCGGCCAGCTTCCTGCCCAGGATTTGCAGCCTGTTCTCCAGACCCGGCTGGCGGGAGGCTTCTTTCGGGAGCTTGGCGAGCGTGGTGACGCTGCCGAGCCAGTGCATCTTGAGTAAATCCCCATAGGTGCGGATGTTGCGGAGGGCCGCGCCGATGCCTTCTTCCGCTACAGCAACGCCGGCGATACCCTTGCCTTTCATGGCGGGCCAGACGGGGCAGGTGCGGTCCAGGAAGTTCTTGAGCAGGCCGGACATCAGGCTCATGTAGCCCGGTGTTCCCAGGACGATGACATCCGCCGTCAGCATCTTCGGTAGTATGTCTTTCATATCATCCGCATAATTGCAATTACCGACATTTTCCCGGTTACGGCGCTCGCAGGCGAGGCAACCCCGGCACATTTCAACGTGTGAAGTACGCAGCAGGATGAGGTCAGTTTCCACGCCACGGTCCCGGGCGGCAGCCAGCAGCGTCTGCAGCATCCATTCCGTGTTGCCCTTGCGCGGTGAACCGCAGATACCGACAATTTTCATCATATTCCTCCGGACTATCTACTATACCATACTCGTTGGCACCAGTCGGGGGATCTGAGTTCAGCGTTGCGACAAAATACTAAAACGGGCTAGGATAGAAGGAGCACCGGTTGAAAGGAGCAAGAAATGCCTGAAACAACGAAGGCTGATGTCATAATCGTCGGTGGGGGCGGCGCGGGGTTGGCCGCTGCGGTAACTGCCGCTGAAAACGGTTGTAAGGACGTGCTGGTCCTGGAAACGCGGGGTGCGACCGGCGGGACATCCGCGATGGCCTCCGGCATATTCGGTGCGGAAAGCCCTGCCCAGCGTCGCCAGGCCATCCAGGCCCCGAAGGACGAGATGTTCCGCCGCTACATGCAGTGGGGGCACCTGGCCGTCAATCCCCGCATCATCCGGGCTTTCGTGGACCTTTCCGGGGAGACGGTGCGCTGGCTGGAAGGAAAGGGGCTGCACTTTATCTGCCGCTCACATTCCCCGGCGGACAACCCGATGACATGGCATATCCCGGATGGGGACGGGGCCGCGATAATGAAAGTGCTGGCCGAGGAGTGTCGCCGGCTCGGGGTGAGAATCGAACTCAAGACCACGGCCAAAAAACTCCTCAAGAATGATGCCGGCCAAATCTGTGGCGTATTGGCGGAACGCGACGGCACAGAGGTCGCCTACGAGGCGAAGAACGTCATCATTGCTGGCGGGGGCTTCGGTGGCGATGTTGAGAAGGTAAAGGAACTATGCCCAAAATACCGGCCGGGTATGGGCAATGCCGGCGTACCCAACAAGGGGGAGGGGATTTTCATGGCGCTGGAAGCCGGGGCCGCGCCGGACGGCCTGGGTATGCTCATGGCGGCGGGGCCGGTGGCCGGTGGCGGCGGCATGATACGGCTCGGGGAAGAACCGAATGTCGTGCCGATCAACCTGACCTTTATCACCGGGGAACCGGCCAACATCTGGGTGAACAGGAAAGGACGCCGGTTCATCGATGAGATGGGAATTTACAACTACTATGAAGTCATCAACGCCCTGCTCCGCCAGCCGGACGCCATCTGCTACGCCCTGTTCGATGCCCGGCAGGTACGGCGGATAACCGAACGCGGCCTGACCAACGTCGCCAGCGGGTTCCGGTTCGGGGACCTGCAGCGGAGTCCGCTGCCGGAAGGCCTGGATAAGGTCCTGGAATCCAAAGCCGATGGGAAATTCATGAAAATGGGCCCTACCTGGGCGGCTATCGCCGAATGGATAGGGGTGAGTACCGAGACACTTGAGAAGACGGTGACAGAGTACAATGCAGGATGCGAAAAAGGGTACGATCCGGTCTTCGGTAAAGACCGACAGTTCCTGCAGCCCATTATTGAGCCGCCGTTTTACGCCATCAGGTGCGTTTCCACGTACCTGAACACGCTGGGCGGCATCAAGGTGAACGAGCACATGGAAGCGCTGGATAAGGACCATAATCCGATACCGGGACTCTATGCCGCCGGCGTGGATACCGGGGGCTGGACGCCGGACACTTACTGCGCCGCTCTGCCGGGGACGGCATTCGGGTATGCGGTCAACTCCGGCAGGATAGCCGGTTTCAGCGTGACTAAACGGTCCCGATAACGGCCTGGACCACGGTCAGCAGGTCTGCCGGCTTGTCCGAGCCTATGAGGTATTTCTTGCCGTTGTGAAGGGTCAACAGCACGCCGGCGCCGCCCCGCAGGTAGTAGGCTTTCATTTCTCGGTTAAAACGTATGCCGTAGCCGCCGAAGTCACGAAGCGGGGAGAACCTGTGCAGTTCAGCGGAGGCGATATCGGACGTTTTCAGCCGGAGTACCGGGATGCCGAAGATGCCCCAGCGCACGGTAACTGTGTCGCGGGTGACCAGCGTCCGCTGTCCGCCATACAGAACAACCATGAGGAGCCCTACCACAACCAGCAAGACCGACATCCAGGCGGCCTCCATCCAGGAGAAGTACGCCGAAACGAACATTACCAGCGGCAAGAGAATGCTCAGCAGGTTGACATACAGCGGCATCTGGTAGTCCCAGTACACGAAATGCTGGCCGTTCCTGATCCGCCGGGACAGTTCCTGTTCCAGTCCCGCTGTCTCAGCGGGCGGCAAGGGTTCATGGCAAGGGCGGTAGGGACGGAGCGTCTCTGCTAATAAACCGAGTATCGTTGTCCCGGCCAGCACCGGCCAGAACCAAGGGCCGGAGAAGGAATAGACCGTCTCCCCGGAGTTCAGAAACGCAAGGTAACCGAGTCCAAAACCAGCCATGGCCCCTACCGTGAGGTCGTCCAGCCAGGCAAGCCAATTGAAGGATTTCTTCTTTTCCTGCCTGGCCCAGAGTTCGTCAATCAGTCCGGATACGACCAGGAAAAGAACGGACAGGGCGATGAGCAGCCCGAAGACCTCCCAGGGGGAGCCGTAACGGTCAGGAGTCCCGCCGGCGCTGAAATGCACGGGCGCCTCAGCTGGAAGCGGGACCGCGGCGATAAGGTACCCGAGGAAAACGAGAAAAGCGGCTATCGCAGGCAAATGGACCCAGAGAGGATGGACGAGTTTCCTGTTCATCGTTCGTGTTCCTTTCGGTCGGCCCGGATTTCTTCAAGTACCTCGTTAACGAGGCGGCGAACTCCGTCCGGGCCAAGCCCTTTCAGCAGGGCATCGGTAATCAGTTCGCGGAAACGGGGTTTGATGTTTTCGCCGGTCTGTTTTTCCGCGGTCGGGGGTTGCCGGGTAATGCGGGCTTTGCGCCCGAGCCTCACATCGACGAGACCTTCATCCCGGAGCCTGATGTAGGCGCTGCGGACGGTGTGCAGGTTGATGCCGAGGTCCCGCGCCACATCCCGGACGGGCGGCAGTTCATCACCGGGTTGGAGGATGCCCTTGCTTACCTGTTCCTTGATCTGGTTAGCCAGTTGCAGGTAGATAGGGCGTTCGTCTCTTTCATCGATGGACAGCAGCATCAATTGTCCCGCCATAAAGTTATATAAGAACTATAACAGTTATAACGAGAATTGTCAAGGGGGTACGTGAAAACCAGAAGACCGGAGATTTCTCCGGTCTTGTCCTCAGTTAGTCGATGAGGTCCGTGCGGTTGCCGTTCTGCCCGGCTTGCGCGGACGGCGCCTGCGAGCGGGGGCTTTGACCGTTGATTCCTGCCGCGCGGGCTTGACGGAGCGGGCCGGTTTAGGTGATTCGGCGTCCGATTGGGCGTAATCGAAATCCTGCAGGGTCTTTCTCTCGATCTCCTTTTTCAGGACCTTTTCCAGCGCCCGGACCTTACTGTTGTCTTCACCGGTGACGAAGCTCAAAGCCTCACCGGCGTTATCGATACGCCCGGTACGCCCTATGCGGTGGATGTAGTCATCGGCACTGCCCGGCATATCGTAGTTGATGACATGAGAGATGCTGAGAATGTCTATACCGCGCGCCGCTATATCGGTGGCGACCAGAATCTTGACCGAGCCGGAACGGAAACCTTCCAGCGCCATCTGACGCTGGAGCTGCGGCATATCTCCCTGGAGGGAGGTGACCCGGTGGCCGGCGCGCCGCAACTGCATGGCGACCCGCTCCGCCCGGTGCTTCGTCCGGGTAAACACGAGTACCGATTCCGTATCGGTGCGCTTCAGGTACTCCTTGAGCAGCGACATCTTGAGGTGTTCTTTGACCGGATAGAGGGCGTGGGAAACGGTCCTGGCCGGAAGCTTCATGCCTATCATGACATCAGCAGGATCATGGAGGAATTCGCGAGTAAGCTTGCGGATATCATCCGGCATGGTGGCGGAGAAGAGCAGCGTCTGCCTTTCATGCATGATGCAGCTCAGGATGCTGCGGATGTCCGGCAGGAAGCCCATATCGAGCATGCGGTCGGCCTCGTCGATGACGAGGACTTCCAGCCCGGAGAGGCGTATTGAGCCTTTCCAGAGGTGATCGAGCAGTCTGCCCGGGCAAGCGACGACGATGTCCACGCCGTGTTCGAGCCGATTGTTCTGCTGGAACATGCTGACGCCGCCGTAGACCGCCGCGCAGGTCAGGCCGGTAGTGCGGCTCAGCTTGGTGAAGACGTCTGCCGTCTGTTCGGCCAGCTCCCGGGTAGGGGAAATGACCAGGGCGCGGATGCCGTTGCGGGGCCCCTGCATCAACCTGTGCAGAATCGGTAGAACGAAGGCGGCGGTCTTGCCGGTGCCGGTCTGGGCAAGACCGATAAGGTCACGGCCTTCAAGGACTATCGGGATAGCCTTGGCTTGGATGGGGGTCGGTTCCTCGTAGCCGAGGTCCTGGATTCCGGCCATGATAGCCGGATGGAAGTTAAAGGAATGAAAAGTCATTGGTCTCCTTGAGAAAATTGTGTCTGATAACCGGCGGTTTCATACCTGAGGGCGCATCGTTGGATACTATTGAGAATGGAGATGACCATCTGGGATTGAAATAAACGGCTCAGCGAAAAGTGTCTGGATGAGTGAAAAATGAATAAACGACGATTGCACCGGCAAAGGTGGCCGGCGTGGTTTCCCTGCAATGAAAAAACGGGGAAAGACGGCAGGTAACTAACCCTGCCGTCGGCGTCTGCGTGCGGCTGTTTTGGCCCTGATACGGGCAGCTTCACTCTTGGGTATGAAATGGCGGTTGGCCTTGAGTTCACGGAGCACACCGCTCATCTGCACCATTTTCTGGAAGCGGCGCAACAGAGATTCCTGAGATTCGCCTTCGTGTATAGTAACTTCTAGTGACAAACTACTTTTTCCCGGGCCGGACCGCCGTTTGAGGGTGATTCGGCCCGGGATGTTTAACCTCTCTTATCTACGGGGATTGATTTTCCTGAAGCAATCGCTGCAGTAAACCGGTTTGTCGCCGCGCGGCTGGAACGGGACTTCGGTCGCGGCGCCGCACTCGGCGCAGGTGGCCGGGAACATCTGGCGGGGACCGCCATAGGTGTTACCTTGTCTTTCCGATTTGCGGGCACGGCGGCATTCGGGGCAGCGCTTGGGTTCATTGGTATAACCCTTGGACTGGTAGAACTCCTGATCATCCGCGCTAAACGTGAATGTTGCGCCGCATTCGACGCACTGCAGGGCCTTATCCTCGAAGCTCATTGGATACCCTCCTCTATATATTAGTTGTCGTTTGGGTCATCCAATACCGTTTAGAACACTCGTAACGAGTAGCTTCAAGGAGGCTGGTATAACCTAAACTGGAACTTAACATAGTATATCGTATAAGCAACTAAAGTTCAATAGGATATTTGTTAAAAAAACAACAAGAAATCCTGTATGCTCATTGCATCCTTAAAAACGCTTTCATGCATCTTCACGCAGCATCCGGTTCTTCAGTCAATCGCGGTACTGCTGCTCACCAGGCGTTTCTTCAGGTAAGTCTGCGAATGGCATTTCACAAAGTGGTTCCCGACTTTGAGCATCTCCGGTTCATCCTGGGAGCACTGTTCCTGGGCTTCCGGGCAGCGGGTATGGAAGCGGCAGCCGGAAGGGGGATTGAGCGGCGAAGGCATTTCACCGCTGAGGATGATCGGCTGTGCATCTTTATCCTGGTCTTCAGGCAGGGTCAGCATGGACGCAGAGATGAGGGCCCGGGTATAAGGATGGAGCGGGTTCTTGAAGATATCTTCCGCGTCTCCGTATTCAACGATTTGCCCCAGGTACATAATAGCCACCGAACTGCTCATGAACCGTACGGTTGCCAGGTTGTGAGCGATGACCAGGTAACTGAGATGGTACTGCTGCTGGAGGTCTTTCAGCAGGTTCATGATCTGGGCGCGGATGGATACATCGAGGGCGGAGACCGGTTCGTCCAGCACGACCAGGCTGGGATTGAGCGCCAGGGCGCGGGCTACGACGATACGCTGTCTCTGGCCGCCGCTGAACTCGTGGGGATAGTAGTCAGCGTGGCGGGGCTCCAGGCCGACCTGGCCGAGCAGTTCCATAACGCGTTTACGCATCTCCGGTTTGGTTAACTCTGTATTGCAGGCCAGGGGTTCGCTGACGATGTCCCGTACTCTCATCCTGGGGTTCATGGAACTCCAGGGGTTTTGCTGGACGGACTGTACCCGCGGCTTATATTTTGCCTTCAGTTCCGCAGGGGAGAACTTACGAATGTCCTGGCCTTCAAAAAAGATGTTGCCCGAGGTGGGTGTTTCCAGCAGGAGCACGGCTTTGGCTACCGTGGTCTTACCGGCGCCGGATTCCCCGACGAGGCTGAGCGTCTCACCCGCGTTGATGGAAAAAGAGACATCATCCACGGCCCGCACGTTACCGACGGTCCGTTGCAGGAGACCCTTGGTGACAGGGTAGTATTTTTTTAAGTTGCGGCATTCCAATAATACTTCTGACATGGATCAGTTCACTTTCCAGCAGGACACGGTATGTCCTTCGCTTAGTTCAACCTCGGGGGGTTGTTGTTCGCGGCAAATGTCCATGGCCTCCGGGCAACGTGGGGCGAACCGGCAGCCGTTCGGCAGGTTGAGGAGAGAGGGCGGCTGGCCTTCAATGGAAAAGAGCCTTTCGTCTTTCTGGTCCAGGCGCGGTACGGAGTGGATAAGGGCATTTGTATAAGGATGGGACGGGTGTTTGAATATCGTGCTGGTCGAGGCTGTTTCAATTATTTTCCCGGCGTACATGACCGCCACCCGGTGACACAGGCTGGCGACGACGCCGAAGTCATGCGTGATGAAGATAATGCCGACATTGGTCTGTTTCTGAATATCGCGGAACAGGGCCAGGTACTGCGCCTGGATGGTTGCATCCAGGGCGGTGGTCGGCTCATCGGCGATGAGCACGCGAGGCCGGCAGGACATGGCGATGGAACCGACGACGCGCTGCCTCATCCCGCCGCTCATCTGGAAAGGATAGTCTTTCAGGCGCTGTTCCGGGGCAGGGATCCTGAGCAGGCGGAGAGCGGAGATAATCTCGGCTTCAACTTTATTCTCAGGAAGCTGCTGGTGCATGCGGATGGACTCGCCGATCTGATTACCCACGGTATAGACGGGGTTAAGAGAAGTCATGGGGTCCTGCAGGATCATGGAGATCATCTTTCCCCGGAAAGCCCTCATCTGTTTCTTGTCCAGTTCGAGGATATTGACTCCATCCAGGATTATCTTGCCGCCAATGATTTGCCCGGCAGGTTCCGGCAGCAGGCGCATCAGAGATGTAGCGGTGACCGATTTACCGCAGCCTGATTCGCCGACGATGCCAAGGGTTTCCCCGGCCTTCAGATGAAAGCTGACGCCGTCGACCGCCTTGACCTCTCCAGCGCGGGTGAAGAAGGACGTTTTGAGATCTTCGACTTTGAGTAATATATCGTTCATAGTTGCCTCAATCTGGGATCCAGCTTATCACGCAGCCAGTCCCCGAGGAAGTTACCGGAGAGTACGACCAGGCCGATGCATATACCGGGGAAGAGGGATATCCACCAGCAGTCCACGAGGTAGGTCCTGCCTTCCGATACCATTGAACCCCACGACGGCATTGGTGCGGGAATGCCGATCCCCAGGTAGCTCATGCCGGATTCCGCCAGGATCATGCCGCCCACGGAGAGCGTGATGCCGACGACCAGTGTATTCAAGACATTAGGGAAAATGTGCCGGAACATGATTCTCATGCCGGACGCGCCCGCGATCCGGGCCTGCGCTACGAACTCGGAGTTACGCAGCCGCAGGGCTTCACCGCGCAGGATACGGGCGTAACCGGCCCAGCCCAGTACGGAGAGAGCGAAGACGACGGTCATGAAACCCGGCCCGAGGCTGACCGCCAGCAGCATGGCCATGAGGAGGGCCGGGAAGGACATGGCGGTATCGCACACCCTCATGATAAAGGCGTCCCACCTGCCTCCCAGGTAGCCGGACAATATACCCAGAAACGTACCGATAGCGGTAGTGATAGCAATTGCCAGCATCGATACGCTTAAAGAGACCCTGGCGCCGTAAATGACGCGGCTGAGAATATCGCGGCCCAGATTATCCGTACCCAGCAGGTGGGCGGACGAACCGCCTTCGACGAAAGCGGGCGGCATGTACCGGTCTCTCAAAATGTTTTTATCATAGGGATACGGGGCCAGCAGCGGGGCGAATATCGCGGAAATCACCAGTAGTATCAGTATTGTGGCAGGGATTAACATCCCAAGGTTTTTCAGAATGCGGCCCCAGCGGGTAACGCCTCTGCGTTTTCGGACTAATAATGCTTCACTCAGTACCATATCACGTTACCTTTTACGATTTTTCCCATCTGATTTGCGGGTCTATCCAGGCATAAGCCACATCGACCAGGAAATTCATGCCCAGTACCATAACCGCGACGATGACCCCGATAGCCTGGACCACAGGGAAATCACGTCCGAAGGTGGATTCGACCATGAGCTTGCCCATGCCGGGGATGACGAAAACGTTTTCAGTTATCAGCGAACCGCCAACTATACCGGCGAGCATCATACCGCCGATGGTAAGCGGCGTAATGATGGCGTTACGTAAAGCATGTTTGAAAATGACGGTCCTCTCGGAGAGGCCTTTTATTCTGGCCAGTTTTACGTATTCGCTGTCCAGGACGTCCAGCATTGTCGAGCGCACCAGACGCATCATGCCCGGAAGGATGAAAAACATCATTGTACCCACAGGCAGGATATAGGACTTGATGCCGTCCTGGAGCTGTCCTGACGGTAGAATCGGCCAGTAGAGTGAAAAGACGAGCATTGCCATGATGCCGACCCAGAAGGGTGGCAGCGCCTGGCCCAGCAGAGCCAGGAACTTGACGCCGTTGTCCCAGATCGAGTCGCGTTTGACGGCCGCCAGCACGCCCAGGACGATCGCCAGGAAGTAGCCGATGACGAATGAGGGAATGCCGATTCTTAAGGTATTCGGCAATGCATGGCCTATCATTTCCGTGACCGGGATCCTTTTTACATAGGATTGGCCAAAATCACCTATGATTGCCCCTTTGAGGAACAAGCCGAGCTGGACATACACGGGTTTATCCAGTCCGAAGCTCTTGATAAGTTGCTGGTGCTGTTCCGGACTGGTTATGGGAGTCACCATGAGATCCGCGGGATTACCGGAAACACGGATGAGGAAAAAGACCAATATAATAATAAGGAAGAGAGAAATAATGGTCTGCAAGAATCTCATTATAATGAAACGTGTCATATGTACCTGCCACCAATCATACTGTGCGCACTTGAAGGCGTCCTGGCTACAACCCGCTGTTCCTGACCCTGAAAAACCCCTCCTGGAAAACGCACAGAGGTATTCATTTTGTTCTGGGAAAAGGGAGAAGCTCTCTATTGGTTGGCGGGGGTGGTTTCCCACCCCCGCCAACTTATAAACGAACTACTTTATTTGGGTTGCTTAATGCCGGCGATCGCATCGCTGTAGTACAGGTGAGTATTGGAGGTGAATTCGCCGAGCTTGGGACTGACGACTATGAGAGGTTCAGACAGGACTAACCCGATGCAGACCTTCTTGGAGAAGCCAGCCCGCAGGAAGTCATTGAACATCTGGAAGGACTTGGAAGTATCGGTATTGGTGATGTAGGCATCCCAGAGGGCATCGACTTCAGGATCGCGCAGCATCTGGTGCACGCCGTAGGACGTCAGCAGGTTCTTCTGCATGTACGTGCTGTCCGCAGCGCCGCCCGTCCAGGCCCATATCCATCCGACGTTCGGGTCCTCAGCCTTCATGCCGAGGGTATTGAAGAAGTAGGCCATCCAGACGGTGGCTTCGAGGATCTCAATCTGGACCTGGAAGCCGACTTCTTCCCAGTATCCCTGAACCGCCTGCATCAGCTCCATTCCGGGGCCGGCGGTGGTATACAGGTGGATGACCGGGTCTGCGAAAGCGCCGGGATATCCGGCATCAGCCATGAGCTGTTTGGCTTTGCCGGGATCATAGGGGTCGGGGGCGATGATATCCTCGGTGACGCCGAAACCGCCGGGTTGCAGAGCGAACATGCCGCCCGGGACAGCCTGGCCTTCATAAATGGTATCGCAGAGTTCCTGGCGGTCGATAGCCAGGGAAAGGGCTTCGCGGAGGCGGATGTCGTACATGGCATCAGCTTCAGGCAGCCAGCTGCCCTGGATGTTCAGGACGGTGGGGGAAGAAAGACCGATCTTGCGGGTCTGGAAGCCGAGTTCTTCAAGCCTGATGCGGGAAGAAGTGGTCAGACCGAGCGGGATATCGATTTCGCCGTTCTTGAACATGGCAATCTGGGTGGCTTCTTCAGGTACCTGGAGCTGGACACAGTATTTGAATTCCGGGATGTTCGGGGTATCCCAGTATTCAGTGTTAGCTTCAAGAGTGAAGCTGGTTTCAGGAATATGTTCCACGAACTTCCACGGACCTGAGCCCATGGGAGCCTTGCGGAATGCTTCAAGCCCGATGGACTCGAAGTAGTTCTTGGGGATAATACGCGTAGCCGCGAAGGAAGAGGTCAACGGCAGTTCCGGGGTCTTGGTCTTGAATACGAAGGTATAGGGGTCCGGGGCGGAGATGGAGTCCAGATTAATGCGGAGCCCGGAAGACCACGGATTCGTTGATTCCTCGGAGGTGAAGCGCTGCATTGTGAACAGGACGTCCGCGGAGGTCAGCGGGTCACCATTCCAGAATTTAATATCTTTGCGCAGTTTGAAGGTCCAGGTCAGGCCGTCCGCGCTGGTTGACCAGCTATCGGCTACTTCGCCGATGTACTGACCGGCTTCGTTGGTGGTGATCAGCGAGTCATACATGGACCAGCCCCAGGTGGACTCATAGAGAGTGGGCTCTGTGGCTTCTGCGCTGAAATCGGTGAGAGCGATGTAAATCGTGCCGGTGGGTTCGGGTGCGGTAGTGGTAACGGTGGAAGTGGGTTTGGTAGTGGTTCCCATGGTTGTGGTAGTGGTGGCGGAGGTGGTCGTCGTCGAACTGGGTTTCGTGGAAGTGGTCGCCGAGGTGGTTGTGGTGGTGGTTTCACCGCCGCAGCCAACCAGGAAGAAACTGAGCACCAAGATGACTGTTAACGAGACTAGAAGAATTTTCTTCATTGTACCCTCCTCGTAAAAAATCAGGACCTATATCAGGAATTCCTACGTATTAACTCTTATATCAACCTCCTCTTCCCTAGATTTTTACATCCCCTGTGAACGAACAGGGGACAGGCATCACTGTTTTACAGGCTGCCGGCACGCTTGACAAAATCTGATTCTCTAAATATATGCCACAATATTAATTGCTGTCAACTACCTATACTAAAATTCTAACTATACGAACATATATACGTAATTACCTAATTATTATTACGGATAGAAAGTACTTAAATATACATATGGCGCGAACAAATATTTGCTGCCAATACGTGAACCGGAGTGAATGATATGCAAACCGCCATGCGCACAGCCCCGGAGTTTCTTTCTCCCGAGGAAACAAATTCCGTCATACTTGACTTACTTTAACCCAAAACATGAAAAATAGCAACAGTGTACCGTGAGGAAAAAACCACAGGTTTTGCACGGAGTTCAATATGGATAAAAGCATCCCGCTCCTTACCAACCGTAATCGCAGGCCTAGCGTCAAACATGGTATAGTGGCTATAATGTCCCGCGACATATCAAGGAGGTCAAGTTATGGAAACGAATGTGGTTTATGAAACGCTCAGCCCGTGGGCTGAAGCTGATCCGGTCAAGATCGGAAGAGCACACGTCTGAACTCCAGTCACCGCTCATTATC
>CAZQQL010000084.1:0-13181 GCA_964595455.1 uncultured Dehalococcoidaceae bacterium | reverse complement strand
ACCCTATCCTACACTCTTTCCCTACACGACGCTCTTCCGATCTCGACCAGTGGGGAAGCCTGGAAGTGAAGGACAAACTAACCCTGGTCATCAATTATACCGGTTCCTTCAATAACCAGTTGAAAGTAGCCTGGCTGTGGTCTCCTCCGATGTATTCCAAAGAAGCTTTCATGACCGCCGGTGGTACTATCCCCTCCGGCAGCGACATAGAAAAGAGCAAAGATTGGGCGCGCCTCAATGTATCCGGCACCGGTCCATTCAAACAGGGAGAATTCGTGCGCGATGTCTCGCTGCGGATGGACAGATTTGATGATTACTGGGGCGGCAAACCGTACCTCGACAGCATAATGTACTACTTCATCCCGGACCCGGTAACCGCTACGCTGAAGATGGAAGCCGGCGAGGCCGATCTTTATTTCGGCACGGCGATCAACGACCAATTGACGCTGCAGAAGGCGGGGCTTACCAGGATCGTCGGGCAGCCCACGATCTACTGTATGTATCCCGCCATTAAGGATCCCGCCTCGAAATGGCAGAACAAGGACCTTCGCCAGGCAGTGGAATATGCACTGGATAAAGAGGGCATCGCCGCGGCCTTCGGCTTCGGGTATGCCAAAGCCGCCAAGATGTTCGTTCCAGAAGGCGCCTGGGGCTACAGCAACAGCTGGGCCGGACGGCCTTACAACGTAGACAAGGCCAAAGAGCTTATACAGGCATCAGGTCAAGCCGGAGCGACGGTTAAAGTCATGGTGCTGACCGGCACCCTGGTCGATACCGCCACGGCGGTGAAACGGTACCTCGACGATATCGGCCTGGCCTGTGAAGTCGATATTGCCGATCCGGGCAGGTACTACGGCGCCCTGTATGGTACGGGTTGGGACGACCTGATCATCACCGGGTTCGGCGTCATGGGCAATGCGCTCGAATCATTCCAGAACAACCTCGGCGACCAGCCTCTCACCCATATGGGCGGCTGGGAACTGCCCGCCGATGTCCTGCCCTTGAGCCAGAAATCCAGGACCTATCCTGATGTGGCCGGCCAGAAAGCCGCCACAGAAGAGATCTTCATGGCACTGTCCGAAGGCGCTTACCTGATCCCGATCTACCAGATCGAGAGCGCCAACATGGCCAGCCCCAAGTTCCACACTACACTCGGGGCGGAATCCGGCTTCTCCCAGTTCTGGGCCAAATACTGGCTGGAACCATAAAGCAACAGATTGTATAGAGTACCGGGTGATTAGTCTTCCTCGAGGCTTTCACCCGGTACACGGATATGCCAAAACCCATGATGAAAGCAGAATAGGGGCATGCTACCATATATCATCCGGCGGCTGTTCATGGCCGTTATCATCATCATCCTGGTGACCATCATGGTCTTTTCCGCCATACGGCTGCAGCCCGGCGATCCTCTCACCATCTTTCTCGGCCAGAACGCCGGCATTGCGCAAATGTCAGAAGAGGCCCTGGACCAGCTGCGCCATGAATACGGACTGGACAAACCGCCCGTCATGCAGTACTTCGATTGGATAGGGGGCGTTCTCCGGGGCGACCTGGGAAGATCGATTACCTACCGTGACAATGTCGGGACACTCATGGCGCAGCGGTTCCCGATCACGATCCACATTGGCCTGACGGCATTTATCCTCGGTAATATCATCGGTATTATACTGGGCGTCATCGCAGCTCTGAGACGCGGGACCTGGGTTGATGCCACAGCGACCGTTTTCTCTTACATCGGGATCACCATCCCGGTCTTCTGGCTGGGCCTGCTCTTGATGTATGTTTTCGGTCTCCAACTCAGGTGGCTGCCGATCTCCGGGTATGTTGCCCCGACACAGGACTTCTGGCTGAGCACCAAGAGCATTATCATGCCCGTCGCCTGCGAGATGATCACCGGGCTGGCCGTCATCATGCGGCAGACGCGCTCGAGCGTGCTCGAGGTAAGCCGGCAGGACTATGTACGCACGGCGTGGTCTAAAGGATTGAGAGAACGTTACATCGTCGCCAAGCACATGATGAAAAACAGCCTTATCCCGGTGGTGACGCTGCTCGGTATGGGTATCGGGATCATTTTCGGCGGGTCGGTACTGGTCGAGACGGTGTTCGCCATACCGGGAGTCGGCCGGTTGCTGGTGACGAGTGTTTTCCAGCAGGACTATGTCGTCGTGCAATCCGGCGCGCTGGTCATTTCTTCCATCGTTATATTAAGCAATCTTCTCGTGGACATTTCCTACGGGTGGCTCGATCCACGGATACGGTACGGCTAGGAGATACTGCATGGTACAAGAATCCGCACACCTGACCTTTTCCGAGGCGCCGCCGCATGTCAGCGAGTGGAAGCGTTTCTGGAGGGTATTCCTTCAGCGCAAGCTCGTTATCATCGGCCTGGTGATTCTCACTCTCCTGGTTATCGCGGCCATTTTCGCTCCCTGGCTGGCTCCGCATGACCCGTACCGGGGAGAAATGCGCGATGCGCTCTCCCAGCCGTCCGCCAAGTACCTTCTCGGCACCGATATCCAGGGGAGAGATACGCTCAGCCGTCTGATCTACGGAGCGCAGATGGTGCTCATCGTCGGTTTCATAACCGTCGGCGTCGCCGCGGTGGTGGGTGTCGTCCTGGGTGTGGCTGCGGGCTTTTACGGGGGCATTCTCAATATGATCATCATGAGGATCATGGACGCTCTCATGGGGTTTCCCATGATGATACTGGCGCTTATCCTGGCGGCGGTGCTGGGAGGCGGTATACAGAATGTCATCATCGCGCTGAGCGTGGGCGCCGTGCCCGGATACGCCAGGGTGGTCCATGGCCTGACGCTGAGCATCCGTGAAACGGATTACATCCTGGCGCAGAAATCAATGGGCGCCAACGATTGGCGCGTCATGCTGCTGCATATCCTGCCGAACGCCCTGCCGCCGATGATCGTGCTGATCACGCTGCAACTTGGTTCGATCATCCTGGCCGAGGCCGGCCTGAGCTTCCTGGGCATTGGCATCAAGCCGCCGGGAGCTGCCTGGGGGGCCATGGTCAGCGACGGCTACAAGTACCTGCTGACGAACCCGGTGCTCTCCTTCGCGCCCGGCCTGGCCATCATGCTGGTGGTGTTCGCTTTCAACCTGGTTGGAGACGGCTTGCGGGATGCCCTCGACCCGAGGCTGAGGGGGCTGCTCTAGCCGGGACAGGACATTACTTCTTGACCTTATCGCCAAAGAGATTCTGCAGTACCTGGAGCGTGTCCCGGGAATAGTCATCGATCGCGTACTGGAGTTTGCCGCCGTTCCACTCTATTTTAAACTCGGTGGAGACACGTTCGATTGTATCGCTGGAACTGGAGCTGCTCTTCCTTTTGAATTCGATCTTGCGGACCTGGTCGTTGGGGACGGCGAAGTTGCCGGAACTATAGGCGAGGACTTCATCCGGCGGCATGGAGCGGAACCGTTCGGCGAAGTTGAACGTGGCCTTGATCTGGTCTCCCCAGCGGGCGAAAAACCCCTTGCCTTCCTCTTTGCCATGGCGCTGCGCTTCCGCGGCGGCCTCTTTCAGCATATCGGAGGTCATCTCGGCGAAGATGAGACGCCGGTCGGTGATGACGAGCGAGTATGAGTCCCATCTCCCGAACGATTTTGTTTTCTTGACGAGCGGTACCAGCGTTATTGTGGCTTCTTCCATTACTCCGTCCTTTTTAGTGAACGCTTTTTCTCCGGATTACGATAGTTGTGGCACCAGCGATCACGACAACAGCGGCGACAACTATTCCGATAATCAGGCCCGAGTTCCCGCCGGCACCGGTAATTGCCGCCTCTTCCCAACGCTCTGTCTCCTGTTTTATATCGAATTCCTCTACCGCTGACATGCCGCCTTGCGCGGCACTTACCTTTTCACCTTTTTTCACGGTAACCTGATTGCCAATGGTGTCGGTGAATTCCACCGTACCGTCTATAACTTTCAGGGTCGAAGTGACACCGTTATCCTCGCAGACAAACGTCGTTCCCTTGATGCCGGAAACAGCCTGGTTCATGGTGATCTCCATGGTACCATCTTTGGCCATTTTTTTAATGTTCGCCCAAAGATTGCCAGCAACGAGTTGAAGTTTCGATTCTTTCTCCGGGGGCGTCGCAAGCACTATTTCCGTATCGGGCCCAATCACGAATGTACTCAAATCCTTGAAACTCAGTATCGCTGAACTCCGTGGGCCAGTCCTGATATGGTCTTCACAGTAAAGGACCTGACCCATCCCAGCGAAGTCCCAGGCATCCTCATCATAATCATGCCGGACCTCCACCTGGCCTGAAAGCCCCGCGAACCTTACACCCGAATCCACGAGGTCCGTTACGGTGATGGTAGTTTTAGTGGCCGCCGGTTTCGAAGTCGTCGTTGCGGTTCTGGTCGTTGTTATCGGAGAAGTCGTTGCCGAAGTTGTGGTTGTTGCGGCTCCGGCTGGCTGTAATTCATATACGTAGTTAGTACCCATGGTGTTACCCATGTAAAAGACCAGGCGGAGAGCGATACGATCTCCCTGGGCGCCGGAAGGAGCGTTGGCGGTGAACGTGGCCGAAGCTGAAGAACTGGATGCTCCGTTTATGGATATGTTGTCCAGACCTTCATCATTGATGAAGGCCACATATCCACGGGTACCCGGAGCGAAATGAGGAGGAGCGAAGTCTGCCCAGGTCGAGGCGGCGGAGGTATTCCAACGATGGGTGTTAACAGTCTCGGTGAGAGAGGCGTTCAGAGTAATTCTGGTACCAGGTGCAATGGTTGCAGGGGGTTGGCTCCAGTTTGCGACTGCACCGTAAGCGATGTAAGTCTCTTCGTCCTGGTGCCATATCCGGGCGCTGTAATTCCCCTGCGAATAAGTGTGTTCGAATTTCCAGTAATCGGTCTCCGAGAGCGCCCAGCTTTCCTGGTTTTCGAAGTCAACGGTCTCAACCAATCGCCAGATCAGTCCACCTTCCCCCTGAGCTATGGCTACAGAAGGGTGCAGAAAAAGGACACAGGTTACCAGAATCAATATGGTTATGTAACGGTACATACGGTCTCCATTCAGAGCCAATAAGACTTTCATGGAAATCAATCAGCTTGATCGCTAATCAAGATGTGAAGCCACTGCCGGGAACATCTCATTTATGATATTATGCCCGATAACCAAGATTCAAGAGATATTTATTTGCGTTCCAAAACCGCAAATGGGAAAACCGCCTCAGGTTTTTAGGCCTTCCGTTACAGAAACGCAGGCGATCCCCTGAGAGGCCATGGCAGCGACACAGCGGTTGCAGTGGTCGCAGTCCGAGGCGGCTGTTTCTCCGGACTGCATCTTTTGGATGATGTCGGGGTCGCGGATGATGGCGCGGCCGATCTGGATGAAATCGAAGCCTGTTTTCATCGCCTTATTCATGTTCTCCAGGGAGCAGACGCCGCCGACATAGATGACGGGGATTTTTACTGCTTGCCTGATACGCGCTGCTTCTTCCAGGAGGAAGAGTTCCCGGAAAGGGAATTCCCTGACCATGAACCGGCCGAACAGGGCCATCCCGACCTTTGTCAGAAGGTTCTTTTCAGATTTAACATAATCCAGGATAGGGACCTGGCCGCGCATCATGTGAAAGGACGTGCGGGCGGTGAACCCGCAACTGGGGATAAGGGCGGCGGCGCCTTCCACTTCGAAACGCCGGGCGACCTCAACGGCTTCGTCGATGGCGAGGCCGCCCCGGAAACCGTCGTTGCAGTTCATCTTGACAAGGACGGGGAAATCCGGCCCGACAGCTTCTCTGACATACTTTACAACCGAGGCCGGGAACCGCAGCCGGTTTTCCAGCGAGCCGCCGTATCTGTCTTTCCGGCGGTTAGTCCAGGGGGACAGGAACTGGCTGAGCAGATAGCCGTGGCCGGCGTGCAGTTCCACGGCGTCGAACCCAGACCGAATAGCCATTTGAGCGGCTTTAGCGAAGTCTTCCCGGACGCGAGTCATATCTACCTCTGTCATAGCGCGGCAGACGCTGTAACGGAAAAGGCAGAGCTTGCGGGAGGGGCCGATCGGCCTCACGCCGCTGGCCTGTTTATTGGCGAAAAAGCCGCAGTGACCGAGCTGGATGGATGCCAAGGCGCCCTCGCGGTGGATGGCATCGGTGAGGCGGCGCAGAGCGGGCACGATCTCTTCCCTCATCCACATTTCGTGTCCGAAGGCGACACCGTCGCGAGAGACCGCGCAGTAGGAGACGGTGGTCATGCCGGCGCCACCCGCCGCGACACGGCGGTGGTGCTCGATGAGGCCCTCTCCGGGCATGCCGTGCGGTGACAATCCTTCATAACAGCCCGAACGAATAATACGGTTGCGAAGCTCCAGGCCGCCGAGACGCCCGGGGGAAAAAATATTTACGCGGGTTTCGTACATAGCTGACTCCATTATACGGAATCGGAGGAAAATGTTACATGCTGCAAATCATGTCTTTCATGTTAGTTAGACAGCGAGTGTGCGATGAGGCCGTGGCGGGACCAACTTTTCGAGGAGAAAAGAGTATACCATTCTCAGCCTCACGGCCTAGGCCCTGCTCGCCTGGCAGGTGTTCTTCCCCGTGCTTATGTAGTTTTATTCGCCATCAACTACACAGGCATCCGCCGGCGTAAACCGGCGGTTGTTTTTTATCTATCGGGATTTTTTGCTCCCGCGCTCTTTTTGGAGCTATGATGCATTTAACGGGTAAGAAAGGAACGATAGACATGGGAAAATATGACAAGTACATAATCTCCGGAAGGCAGCCGGGAAATCCTCCTACCGCGAGCCCGATGGTGGCCTGGGTGGATAACGACATCTTCAAGGGCTCTCACCAGTATCACTGCCACTGGGTCATGGAGACCCCGCCGAACAATCCCCAGGCTTCATGGAAGGACATGGGACACGGCCCGCATGAGCATAAGGCGGTGGAAGCGGTTCTCCACATCGGCACCAACCCGAAGGACCCGCTGGACCTGGGCGGCGAGGTGTGGTTTACCCTGGGGCCGGAAGCCGAGAAGCACGTCATCACACAGTCCTGCCTGGTGTATCTGCCCGCCGGTTTCATCCACAGCCCGTGGGTCATCGCCAGGGTGGACCGGCCGTTCGTCATCGTGACGGTGCAGCAAGAGACGGAGCATACGGAAAAACCGCATCCGGAGATCATCTCCGAAGAAGACAACAGACACATGATGTATATCTCCCAGGGTTACGAGAGCAAAGAGAGGAAGATCACGCTGCCGGAGAAGATGCAGAAGAACTGGTAAGCCCGACAGCTGTAGTCCGACAAGCTTACCATGAACGGTTTTACGGTATTCATTATTATTGACTCGTAGTTTGCGGTGGGTAAAAAGGGGGGAAGGGTTTTGCCCACCCTACGGGATTCTGCCTAAGTTACTTATGTAATAAATCAGCAAACCCGTCCTAAATCAGCGCCGGAAAAACCCGGCGGCTGTTCTTTTTTATCGCAACGGTGTTGCCCTTGACCTTCCTTCAGGGGTATGATGCTTATGCAAACTGGTCAAGAAAGGAAGGTTATCATGGGTAATTACGACAAATACATTATTTCCGGGAGACAACCGGGGAGCCAGGCGAGTCCCAGCCCCCTGGTGGCGTGGGTGAATGACAGCATCTTCAAGGGTTCCCACCAGTATCATTGTCACTGGGTCATGGAAACGCCGCCGAACGATCCCGAAGCTTCATGGAAAGACATGGGACACGGTCCGCATGAGCATAAGGCGGTGGAGGCGGTCATCCACATCGGCACCAACCCGGACGACCCGCTCGATCTGGGCGGCGAGGTCTGGTTCTACCTGGGGCCGGAGGCGGAGAAGCATGTTATCACGAATTCCTGCCTGGTGTACCTGCCCGCCGGTTTCATTCACAGCCCGTGGGTCATCGCGCGTGTAGACCGGCCGTTCGTCATCGTGACGGTGCAGCAGGAGGCTGAGCACACGGAAAAGCCGCATCCGGAGATCGTCTCCGAGGAAGAAAACAAACATTTGATGTATATTTCTCAAGGGTACGAGAGCAAAGAAAGAATCGTCACCTTGCCGGAGCAAATGAAGAAGAACTGGTAGTCAAGAGTTCAGAATAGTCACCATGTTTCGATGAACTCACCTTGAGCGGCTCAACCTGACTGCTCGATCATGAAAAACAAGGTCCCGCTTGTCCTTAGCATGTCGAAGGGCGAGCGGGACCCGTCTTTATCCCAAACTCAGGCCTAGTACGTACCGTACTCTATGGCCGCCTGCATGAACACCCTGAAATTCTCCGGGTTTTTGGCCTCTGTGGCGGAGCAGCCGCCGGCCAGGATGTAGCCGCCGCCGGGCGCGCAGGTCTCGATGAGACGGCGACAGTTTTCCTTGACTTCCTGCGGAGTGCCGGTCACAACGAGCGAAGCGGGTACGTTGCCGCTGATACAGCATTTGCCGTTAACGGCTTTTTTCGCGGCGGCCATGTCCGTGCGGTCGAACAGCCAGGTCACCCAGCCTTTGGGGAAGTCGCCGAGGTATTCCAGTCGCTGGTTGTAGGAGCCTTCCGCGAAGAGGGTCACCATGATGCCGTCATCGATAAGGGCATCGACGAACTTCTTCAGGGTCGGCCAGTAGAACTTTTCGAACTGGGCGCGGGACATAAAGGCGTCATCGCCCTTGTGGAGCGGGAAGGTGACGGTCATGCCGTTAGAGGCCCTCATGCTTTCGAGTGTCCGTTTAATATGGATGTCAGCCGCAACATTTATAGCTTCGAGGAGTTTCTGCGGCTTGCGGAACATATCGATGGCGACGCCGGAGGTGCCCCGCAGGTTGTCCGCGATGAGATCGAACGGCGCGCTGGCCATGCCGCCGCGGCCAGCCGGGAACCCTGCTTCCAGGCAGTCCCGGAAAAAGCCCATCATGACCTGGTTCTGGCGTTCCAGCTCCTCGCCGGCGGCGATGAATTTCTTGAAAGATTCCCGCACATCCGCCCGGACGAAGGGGTAGACCGGCAGCATCGGCATGCCATTGAGTTCGGTCAGGTGCGGGAAATGGGCCCATGGTTCGGCTGCGCCGATGGTCCGCGGGGTCAGGACGCGAAAACCGAAGTCAGCGGGGTCATCGAGGTAGCGGTCGTACTCATCCGCAGACATATACTGTTTCTCGTTGAACTGGTAGGTAGTGGCGTTGTCCCCGATGCCATGGCCCGGCCAGGAATACTGGTGGTAGTCCAGGATATCGAAGACTTTGCCGGAGAAGACCAGGCCGCCGCCGTAGGAGTCCATGTCCTCGTAGAAGTCCCACATGAACTTGGTCCAGGCCTCACGGCATTTTTCATAGTCATACATGACGGTCTTGAAATCATAGCCGGCATAGTAGGCCGGGTAACCGCCCGACGGGATGGAAACCGGCACACGGTCTGGTTCCTCGCACAGGGTAGCGGCCATGTGGCGCTTCGCCCGCTCAAGGTACAGGCGTTCCGCTTTGGCGTTCTTGAACTTCACGTTGACCGGATTCAGGTAGTCCTTGATGCGGTGCTCACGCTTTTCTTCCTTTGTCATTTCAGACCACTGTTTTTCCATGTGCCTCCCTCGCTCGCCTGTATTTTGGTACGGGAATGGTTTATCGGGTAAAGTAACTCAAGGCATTCTACTACCGGGCGCGGGGACAAATCAACATCATTCTGCTATGCGCGACAAACGTGCTATAATCGTTCAGCCATCGTATCAACAGGAGGGAAGCAATGAACATACTTATCATGGGCGGCAGCGGACTTTTCGGCAGGAAGACGGCCGCGGCGCTGCTGGCGGAAAAAGACGTTCAGACCGTGGTCTCGCTGGACCTGGCTGCGCCGCCGGACTGGTTCATGAAGACCATCGGCGGCGACATCAAGAAATTCCAGTATGTACGCGGCAACGTGACGGAGTTCGAAGACGTTCTCAACGTGATGAAAAAGTACAGTATCGACCGTGTTATCAACTGGGCGTTTATCATGGTAGGCGGCGGCACCCGCATGGACCCGAGGCTGGTTACGAAAGTCAATGTCATGGGTATGAGCAACGCTTTTGAGGCGGCCAAACTCATGGGGGCGAACCGGGTGGTGTACGCCAGTTCCGAGACGGTCTACGGTCCGCAGTCCATGTACGGCGAGAGGCCCGTGACCGAGGACGACGCGACCAATCCCACGCACTCCTACGCGGTGTGCAAGAAGTATGCTGAAATCCTGGCCTATGAGTATTGTGAGCAGTTCGGGATGCAATTCACCGGACTCAGGCCGACCATCGGGTACGGACACGGCGGGCGATCCCCGGCGCAGTTCTGGTCCGACATGCCGTCATTCGCCGCCGTAGGCAAGCCTTTCAAGATGGCCGGGGATGGGAACAGTCTGGCTTCCCTCGTTTACGCCGATGATGTAGCGGAATTCACCAAGCGCGCCATCATGGCGGATTCTTCCCCGCACCCGGTCTACAACATCGGCGGTCCGGCCACGAGTCCCCGGCAAATGGCTGAGGCCGTGAAGAAGTATCTTCCGAATGCCAGTATCACATTTGGTACTGAACCAATGGGGCCGAAGGGCGAAGCGGGACTGCCGTGGCTGGTCAGCGGGGAGCGGGCGAAGCAGGACTTCGGGTTCGAGTGCCTGCCATTGGAGGAAGCGGTGCTGCGGCACATAAACGATGCGCGACTGGAAGCGGGAATGGCGGTGATAAAGGGGTAATCGTGAGATAACAGATTGCTTCGTTCCGCAGGCGGAACATCGCAATGACAGCCATTAGCTCAATCCGTTTCAATCGTAGTGGGTCCACATCCGGATGACCTTGACCGTCTTGATGTCATCCAGCACCTGGTAGACAAGGCGATGGTGAACATTGATACGGCGTGAACAGGCGCCGGCAAGGTCGCCGAGGAGCTTCTCAAACGGGGGAGAGTTCTGATAAGGATCTTGTCTAAGCACTTCCAGGAGGCGGATGGTCTGTGGTTTCAGGCCGGCCCGGGCAATCCTGACGGCATCCTTTTGGGCTTGCTTCGTGAAGACAAGCCGCCAGGTCACCAGCCGGGTTCCTCTGAGGTCTCTTCGACGGGTGTCTTGAGTCCTTCAATAATAGACTCCCTCATTCCGGGAATGGAGACCAGGTACAGCGTCTCCTGGATGGCGCGCCAGTCTTCCTCGGCAATGAGGATGGCGGTGTTCCGCCTGCCGATGATCTGCACCGGTTCGTGGGTCTCTTTTACGTCGTCGACCAGGTTATAAAGTCGTTTCCGGGCCTCGGAGGCTGAAAAACTCGTCATGCTGTGTTTCTCCAATGTCGTACTACATATCGTACGTCATTTGTACCGACATGTCAAGAAGAACGTGAGAGCCATGAGTGGCGACACGGATTGCTTCGGTCCGCACCAGCGGACTCTCGCAATGACACCTGCTTCAGGACTTGGGAACAATAAAAAGAGCCTGCCGTTCGGCAGGCTCCTTCAACTATGTTCTCGAAGTAGTTTTTACTTTTCTTTCTTATGTGAGCCGGTATAGGTGTGAGAAGGTCCGGCGGTGAAGACCAGCGTGGGTTTCCTGATATCATGGAAGAGCCACGGGCAGTGGTCGAGGTGGGCGGGGATGCAGACCAGCGTGCTCTTACCGGTGCGGTGGTATTCTTTGCCCAGTTCGATGGACATCTCGCCGCCCAGGTCGTAGGGGTGCTCAGGGTCGGCCCCGGCCATGGCGATGAGTTCCGGCCAGTCATGATCGTGCACCTTGGCCGGTGCGCCGCCGTCGCCTTTGAAAATCCAGACGAAGTCCACGTAGAACGCACCGGGTACGGCATCTTCCTCGATGTGCATGATGCGCGCGCCCTTCATGTTGGGGTTCGGCGGAGGAGGCGGAGGCGCGTCCTTGTCCGCAGCAACGCTGAATTCCTTGTAGAGCGCATCGACGATGGCGTATTTCTTGGTGCGGGATGGCTTTTCTACCTGCTCGACAACTTTGCGGGTATACCGGCTGGTGATGGCGACGGTGAGGAAATAGATGGGCCGGGGGATGTTCTTGAACTGTATCGGTCCGTGGACGACTCCCGCCGGGACGAAGATGATGCTGTTGCGTTTGATGACTTCCTTACGGCCGTCCAGCCAGACGATTATCTCGCCCTGAAAGTCCTGGGGGTCATCGATGTGGCCGCTGGCAAAGCAGAGAACATGGTCGAACGTATGGGTATGCGGCACGCCCACCGGTTTCTTCGAAGCGCCGCTCCACAGCCACATACCGTCGACGAAGAAGAAGCCTTTCTGGTCGCTGGCGTCCGCCGTGAGAATGTGGGTGGTCTTAACCCCGGGGACGATCTCTTTCAGCGGGCGGCCGGATTTACCGAGTAATTCTTTCGGGAAAGCGCCGTGTTTCTGGACCAGGCAGTCGGCATATTTTAACGCAGCCATGACAATCCTCCATAACAAGCATTTGGCGGCATTATAGCACAGCAAACCGACGAACAGCTAACAACTATATCCTCACACCAGTCATAACGTCAGCTTTCCGATGAATCACGAGCGTTCAGACAGCCGGGGCCGTTTGCAGTTCCCGTACGGCTGACGGGTTGAATCCCCTGATAATGAGCCAGAGTGCCAGCGGGATCTCCTGCAGTCCCAGCGGGAGATTCAGGATGGTGTCCAGGGTACTTTGGGGTGTGGCGATTTGAAAGAGTCCCAATGATGCGGCTGCCACGGTAAAAGGAACTCCGATAAGCCCCCACAGGGCCAGCCAACGGGGGATAATGCCGGTCTTGAAGAAAATATAGTGATAGAAGAAGGCACCGATGGACCAGGTTAAGGGTGTAATAGCTCCGCTCATCATATCGCGGGCGGACAACAGCAGACCGGAAAGCGTGGCGTAAAATGAAGTATCCGCAGCACCGGTACTGATGTAATCATGGCTCAGCGCGATGAGGACAACGACCGCAATCGGGCTCATCAGACTGAATACGCTTTCCAGGGTACGGAAGGCGACGGCGCTCAGGGCCATGCCGGGGCTGTAGCGCCGCAGAACGGGATACAATGCTACGGCTATGCCGGCGCACGCCAGTGCCATGATCACGTTGAACAGGACACCGAATAAAACGCGATTTTCATTGGCGGCGGCCGTACCGAGAGCATTGGCTGCCGAATCCAGTGTATCGCCGAAAAATACTACGGTCAGGACGCCGGAAAATCCAATAAGAAACAGGACTCCGGCAGT
>CAZQQL010000083.1:0-13236 GCA_964595455.1 uncultured Dehalococcoidaceae bacterium | reverse complement strand
TCGATGAACTCGAACGCGGCGAAATCTCGGCGGAGGAAGCAGTCAGGAGGTTGTCAAAATGAACAGACCGCCGCTCTGGATGAATGTGCGCGTCAGGGATGAAAGTGACGGCACCCGGTTCTTTATCCCGCTGCCGTTGTTCCTGGTGCTGGTACTGATAGTGGCGTTCCTCATCATCCTGTCGCCGCTCATCCTGCTGGCCGCCATCATCCTGTTCTGTATGGGATGGGGGTTCTGGGTATTCCGGGCAATCGGACACCTGTTCAATCTCATCTGCGCCATGCCCGGCCTCGAGGTCAACGTCGAGGGACCGCAACAATTCGTCAAAGTTACCGTATTTTAGTGGGGAAGTAGAAGGAGGAACAAAAAATGACCGACAGTCAGAAAAAAATACTGGAAATGCTCGCGGAAAAGAAGATCTCTTCGGAAGAAGCCTATATGCTGCTCAACGCCCTCGGCAAGGAAAAGAACGGCACCGCCGCGCCGGAAACCGGTGTGGCGAAAAAGTCGCCCAAGTACCTCAGGGTGACCGTCATGCCGGATGAAAACGCCGAACCCGGCCACCGGGACAAGGTCAATGTCCGGGTGCCGATGTCCCTCATCAGGGCCGGCATCAAGCTGACAGCATTGATCCCGCCCCAGGCCTTCGACAAGATCGACGGCGCCCTCAAGGACAAGGGCATCCAGTTCGATGTCCGCAACTTCAAGAAAGAAGACCTCGAAGAGCTGATCGAAGCCCTCGGTGATATGGAAGTGGATGTGGAAAGCGGACACGGGGAAAAGATCAAGGTCTTCGTGGAATAAACCCCCGGCGCCGGAAAGGCGCCGCCTGAAATCACGAGGGGCGGTCCGGCCGGCCGCCCCGGCCACCACCACAAAACACCTGGTTCGGTCCAGGGAGTGGGGAAACATTGCCTCAAATTTGGAAGGATGGGAGAACTATTGCCATGAACCGGGTAAATTGGACAGCCTCACTGGCGCGGGCCTGCGCCAAAAGACCATGGGTGACCGTCGGCGTCTGGGTACTCGTCCTGGCCGCCGCCGTGTTCCTCATGAGCACCTACCTCGGAGACGCCCTGGTGACCGACGTCGAGATCTACAACAACCCCGAATCCTCGGTCGCCCTCGACCTCATGAACGAACGCCTCGGCATCGAACAGAGCACCAATGTCGAGGAAATGATCATCGTCCGGTCGCCGTCGCTGACCGTCGACGACCCCCTGTTCGCCGAACGGGTGAACAACGTCTATACCGAAGTGCTCGCCCTCGGCCCCGAGACCGTTCTCGGCGGGGTCACCTGGTATATGACCGGGGAACCCACCATGGTCTCAGCGGACCGCCACGCCACCCTGATCGCCTTCTCGATGCCCTATGAAGGCTCCGACGAAGCCATGGAGACCATCTATGAGATAGGGAACGGGCACAGGGACGGCACCTTTGACATCTACCATACCGGCTCGGCCTCCTGGAGCCATGACGCCATGGCCCTCGGGGAAAAGACCGCCACCCAGGGCGAAGCCATCGGCATCGGCGCGGCCATCATCATCCTCATCGTCGTCTTCGGCGCCATGGTCGCCGCCGCCCTGCCCATCGGGCTCGGCATAGCCGCCATCGTCGCCGCGCTTGGTATGACCGCCCTCGTCGGCCAGGCCATGGACCTGACCTTTTTCGTGACCAACATGGTGACCATGATGGGTCTCGCGGTCGGCATCGACTACTCCCTCTTCATCCTGACCCGCTACCGTGAGGAGCGCGAACACGGCCTGGACAAGATCGCCGCCATCACCGCGGCCGGGTCCACCGCCAGCCGCGCGGTATTCTTCAGCGGGCTGACCGTGGTGCTCGCCCTGTCCGGTCTCGTCCTGTTCCCGCTCTCCATTTTCACCTCTATCGGTATCGGCTCGATACTGGTGGTCGTGGCCGCCATCGCGGCTTCCCTGACCCTGCTGCCCGCCATGCTCGGGCTGCTCGGGGACAAGGTCAACCGCCTCCACATACCGTTCTTCAAACGGCAGACCGCCGTGCCTGCTGACGGCCATGCCACGGGCTTCTGGGCTCGCATGACCAAAGTCGTCACCAGGGTACCGATACTCAGCGTAATCCTGGCCGTCGGTATACTGGTCTCAGCCGCCGTGCCGTTCCTGGACAAGGAATCCGGCATGTCCGGCATCTCCAGCATGCCTGACGATCTCCCCTCCAAGCAGGGGTACCTGGTCCTCCAGGAGGAATTCCACATCGGGCTCGATTCCCCGGCCATCATCGTCCTCGATGGTGACATAGCTACGCCCGAAGCCCAGGCCGGCATCGCCGCCCTCATGGCGTCACTGAACGCAGACCCGGCCTTTGCCGGTTCCTTCCCCGAGCTGCACCCTGACAAGCACCTCGGCATCGTCTACGCGGCCGTTGCCGGCGATTCCATGGCCCGCACCACCCTCGACGCGGTCGAAAAAGTCCGCGCCGACTACATCCCGGCCGCCTTTGCCGGTACCGGCATCAACGCCATGGTCAGCGGTGAGACCGCCTTCATGGTCGACTACAATGAGACCACCGACGCCTACACGCCCTGGATATTCGCCTACGTCCTCGGTCTCAGCTTCGTCATCCTGATCCTGGCCTTCCGGTCGCTGGTCATATCGGTGACCGCTATCATCATGAACATGCTCTCCGTGGGAGCTTCCTACGGACTCATCGTGCTGGTCTTCCAGAAGGGCATCGGCGCGGACCTGTTCGGGTTCATCCAGGTGGACGTCATCGAGACCTGGCTGCCGCTCTTCCTCTTCGCCCTGCTGTTCGGGTTATCGATGGACTACCACGTCTTCCTGCTCAGCCGCGTCCGTGAACGCTACCTGCAGACCGGCAACAACTCGGACGCCGTATCCTTCGGCCTCCAGTCCACCGGCCGGCTCATCACCGGCGCTGCGCTTATCATGGTGGCCGTCTTCGGCGGTTTTGCCCTCGGCGACCTCGCCATGATGCAGCAGATGGGCTTCGGCCTGGCCGTGGCCGTGTTCCTGGACGCCACCCTGGTGCGCTGCGTCCTCGTCCCCGCCACGATGAAGCTGCTCGGCAAGGCCAACTGGTACCTGCCCAGGTGGCTGGCCTGGCTGCCGGACATCAGCCTCGGCGAGAAGGTTGCCCTGCCCGCTGAACCGGCACCCACGGCGAAAAGGGCCCGTCCTTCAGCGTTCCCGGGCGGTGTGGTCGCCGTATCCGTCGAGGAAGAGGACTAACGATACCGGGAGGTTGGGAACATGGCGGAGAAACGGATAAAGACCGGGGTTTCACAGACGGCCAGCTATACCTGCTTCTGCCGGGCCTGCGCCAGCGCGGAACCGGACGAACGGTTCCGGGGACCGGACACGATCGCCGGGAAGTTCGTCCCGTTCCTGCCCACGGTACTGTTCCTGAAATGTAACCCGCTCAGGAAACTGACCGTCCGGCGGATCATGCCGCGCGGCATCTACGAATACGTCACCGCCCGCACCAGGGTGTTCGATGCATACTTCAGCGCCGCCCTGGATGAAGCCGTTCCGCAGATCGTCATCCTCGGGGCCGGCTTCGATACCCGCGCCTGGCGATTCGCCTCGCGCAACCGGGGGACCCGGATATATGAACTGGACTCCCCGGTCACCCAGGCCATGAAGAAAAAGCTGCTGGCTGAAAACGGTTTCCCGGTCCCCGAACGGCTAACGTTCGTGCCGGTGGACCTGGAGGAACAGGACCTGGCGGCAGCCCTGGACGCGGCTGGTTACCAGCCCGGCCTGAAAGGCCTCTTCTTGATGGAGGGTGTTACCATGTACCTTGTTTGGAGGTCGGTTGACAGGACGCTGTACGAAATCCGCACTGGCGCCGCCGCCGGCAGCCGCATCGCGTTCGACTACGTGCTGGCTTCGGTCCTCCGGCGGGAGAACAGTCTCTACGGGGAAGCCGCTATCACCCGCAGGGTCTTCAAAACCGGGGAGAGGTGGACGTTCGGCATCGAGCAGGGGACCATCGGCAGGTTTCTCGCGGACCGCGGGTTCGACCTTGCGGCGCACTATGCACCGGCAGACCTGCAGCGCAAATACCTGACGGCGGAGGACGGTACCATGTACGGACGTATCAATGAGACGCACTGCATCGCTATCGCCGCCGTCGGTAAGAACAAGAATAATAAGAGAAAAAGGAGTCAATAATGGGTTACTTCAGAATCCTGGCTGCCATTCCCGGGTTTTTCCTGAGTTCGTTCTTCCTGATGCTCCTCTGGGGCGCGATCTCCCCGGACCTCGGGATACCCACGATCACCTACGTACAGTCCATGCTGGTGACCATCACCCTGTGGCTGGCCGTCGCTCCCCTGGCCGCGGTGGGCAGCCGGAAGCATGGCTAGTCTCGAATAGAAAACCGTGTCCTTTGGGATTCACGGGCGGGGTTGCAACTGTCTTCCCCGCCCGGTTTCCTTTGCCAGCGCGAAGAAGATGAGCCCCACGAAGCAGAGTCCTGCCCAGAACAGGAACGGCGCTCCCGGCATGACCTCCGCCAGGGCGTTGCCCGCCGCCGGGGCATATGTGTAGCCGAACCGTGTGAACGCATGAACGATGCCCACCGCCGTCCCGGCATACCCAGGCCCGATGCCCTCCGATTCCACCGTCATCGTCGCCGCCATGGCCCAGATCATGTCCCGGAACGCCCCGGTGACCACCACCACCAGCCAGAACGGGGCGCCGCTCGTGAAGCCGAGCAGTCCTATACCGAGCGTCGATATAACGAGCGACGGTACCAGTATCGCCTTGCGCTTCCCGAGCCTGTCTGACATCAGCGTGAGCGGCACTGATGCCGCTGTTCCCGCCGCGTTGTAGACCGCCAGCGAAGCGTCCGCCGCTACGTTGGACCAGCCCCTGTCCCGCAGGTAGAGCGGCAGGTAGCCCATCAGGCCCTTGTTGCTGCCCGCGAACCCCATCATGGCGATGCCGATAAGCCAGACGTTTTTACATCTCAGCACGCGCCTGAACGACTCCCAGAAGGGCGGCCTCGCGCCGGAGGGCGCCGCTGCAGCGGGAGCTTCCGGCACGGTGAAGTACCAGACGACGCCGAGGACGAATGATATCCCCGCGTAGAGGTAGAGGACGTTCCGCCAGCCGCCGAGCCACGGGGAAAGAACAGTCGCGCTGATCATGGCCCCGAACATCATGCCGCCGCCGACACAGGCCGTCAGGAAGCCCTGGGCGGCCCCCAGGCCGCGGTCGTGGAACCACTGGCTGGCGCTCTTGATGACGATGGCCGGCACCGCCTCGGCGGCCATGCCGAAAAACAGCGACGTGATGATGAGTTCCGTAAGGTTTCCGGAAATGCCCCGTAAGGCCCCGAACAAGCCGGCCCCGGCACAGAACAGCGCCAGGACGAGGCGCGTGCCCAGTCTGTCCGCGAGGATGCCGCCGGCGATGATGCTGACCACGCCGACCGCCGAGGTCAGCCCCCAGACCGCCCCGATCTCGACGATGTTCAGCCCGAGTTCATCGGCGATCTCATCGAACAGCACCGGGAGCGCCGCCATGGCCGCGGCGAACACGAAGAAGTTGATCGTCGCCGCCAGCCCGAACGCGTACCGCCGCCGCAGCGGCGAGATTGGAGCGCCCATACGTTACCCGAGCAGATTGCGTGTTTCGAGGTCGTCCGCGACGTCCCCGAGGTCCAGTTCTTCCAGCCTGGCCCTGGTGGGATAGCCGGTTGCCGGGTCCCAGCCGCGGTAGCCGTAGTAGTCCGTCTTCATCTCCTCGAACCTGTCCCGCTCCAGCAGCCAGCCGACCTTGGAGAGCGGCTGCCCGTCCCTGCCCGGCACCCTGGCCGTCGGATTGAAGAAGACCTCGCCCTGCTGGATGGGATTGGTAAAGAAGTAGTCGAGCGGCATATCGTCCTTGCGCCCCTGCCAGCCCTGACGCAGGAAGATGGCCCGCTGGAGGTTGTAGACCCGCTCGCCCAGCTTGTCCAGTTCCGCCTCGGTGACTTCTTTGCCGGTGATGGCGGAGTATATCTGCGCTTCCGAGACGGTGTTCTCGGGGTCGAGGATGTGGGTGAAGCGGGCGGACATCCAGCCGAGGTCGCAGGTGACCATGCTCTCCTTGACGAAGGCGTGGTCCTGCACCTTCTTCGCAGCCAGCGCCTTGCCTTCGTAGGTCGAGAAATCGGCCGCGATGGGATCGCCCCAGGCACGTTCTGCGAACAGCCGGAATTTCTCCGCCGGGAAGTTCTTTCCGGGTTCCTCGCCGGGCATGCCGTTCCACATCATCGTCGGGAAGGCTATCTCGTGGAGCTGCTGGATGGGACGGCGCGGCTCGGTAGCATAGAACATGGCCGTCGTGATCAGCATGCGGGGATCGTAATCCTTCTTGTCATTAGCGGCGGTGGAAATGAAGGAGGGCAGCATCGCCACGGCCCTGGGCCCGATGGCCTGGGCCAGCGCCGCCGTACCTTCCGCCATGAGATCGCCGTACCCTTCCCGGAAGGCTATCTTGCGGGCGACTTCATCGATGACGCCGGGCTTGCCGAACTGGGAGACGGGCAGCCCGATCTGTTCTTCGGTGAGGATGCCTTCCTTGCAGCACTCTTCCAGGACCTCCATGACGCTCTGGACGACCGTGGAGTCGAGCCCGTAGCCGTCGCAGGCGCGGGTCGCCTCATAGCGCAGGCCTTCGTCCTTCCGCGTGTAGGAGTGCCGCATCACCCACGCCTGGTAGAAGACGGACGACTGGCACAGCGTCCGGTAATGACGTCCGCCCTTGACGAGCGTGTAAATCTCCCGGGAGCAGCCGAGGCCGCAGCCGGAGCAGGCGTCCGGCGTGGTAAATTCCGCCAGGCCCCACATGGAATGCCCGTCCTGCTTGGGACGGTAGATACCCATGGCTTTGCGTAGTTCTGAGACTCGCTCCGGATGAGCCGCCACTGGTTTTTTATCGCCGGCGACGACGATGGCCTTGACGTTCTTCGATCCCATGACGGCGCCGATGCCGCCAGAGCCGATGGCCCCTTCCTCGGCGATGACCGTCGAGAAGCGCACCAGGTTCTCCCCGGCCGGCCCGACCGCCAGCACGCCGACGTCCTTGCCGAGTTCTTCCTTGAGCATGTCGATGGCGTCGAACCCGGTCTTGCCGCGCAGGTGGGCGGCGTCCTTGATTTCCACCTTGCCGTCGTGGATGTAGAGGTAGACGGGCCTGTCAGCCTTGCCCCGCACCACGAGGGCGTCATATCCGGCGTACTTCAGCACGGCGCCCCAGCGGTCCCCGAGGTTGGCCGCCGCGAACGATTCCGGGGTGCGCATGGGGGTCCTGGCGCAGATCTTCCATCGCCCGCCGGCGAAACCGGAGAACCCGCAGACCGGCCCGGTGGCGGCGATGAGCGCGTTCTCCGGGTCGAACGCCTTGACGTCCGGCGGGACGAGTTCCCAGTAGAGCCGGGAAGCGAGTCCGTGCCCGCCGATGAACTTCGACGTGTAAGGGGCGCTCGGCCTGGATTCGTAATTGCCGCTGCCCGCGTCGACGATGAGGATGCTGCCGCCGTAGCCGAAATCTGTCATGATAGCTCCTGAAAACAAAAAATGCAGTCCGATTATAGCACAGCAGGTATAGGGATGGGAAAATTTTCCCGCTGCCTGTGATAAACCCTGCCCGCCTCCCTTTCGAAAGTGAGGCGAAAGTCCGGGGTGGAGTACACTTTTCGCGGCAAACCGGTCGATCGTCCCCATTCCGAAAGTGGGAGCGAGGGGGTTTCAGTCCTGCCTTCCTGTACTGCAACCCGGATAGCGCGGGTATCTTGCCCGCGGCCTCCTTTCCCGTCCCTTCTTCCTGCCCCCGTCATTGCGAGACGTCCTCCCCGGTGGACGTTGCGGCAATCTCTATCTTAAATAACGCAAAGTTCCGGGTATCCCGCTTTGAGTGCGTGCATACCACCCCTGTGTCCCCTCCTTGCGGATCACCCGCTACGGTGAAACCCTGCATCATCTGCATGGAGGGGAGCCTATTCTTATGCAGAGGGCCAAGCCCTCTGCACTCCCGTACCATGCCCGGTCATCTACCAAACTATCGTTCCCTCTCTGTAAAACGGAGAGAGCCTGCCCCGGGCCTGATCCGGGGGAACCGAAGGGTAAGGTCGAACAGATCATGCCTCTTGACTTACTCTCCCGGTTTGCCTAGACTTTTATGACCTGCAACCAGGCAGCCAACGGATCAAGGAGGTAACCACGCCATGGGCAAATACGACGGCCAGTTTATCTGGGACTACAAGACCTTCCCGCCGGAGTTCTGGGCGAGGGAGAAGGAATCCCCGCTCAAAGGTTCCCATATGCTCTGGATGGACGGGGAACGGGTGCCGGGCGCATTCTACATGGAAGTCCACTGGTTCTGGGAACTGACCGGCCCGATGCCTCACATGGGCCCGGAAGGCATGCCCGCCAGCCACCACCACGACTTCGACGAGATCCAGGGCTTCTTCGGCAGCCGCAAGGAAGACCCGTGGGACCTGGGGGCCGAGATAGAGTTCTACATCGACGGCGAGCCGCACACCTTCACCCGGAGCTGCTTCATCTTCATCCCCCGCGGCCAGGAACACCTGCCCATGTCCATCAAGCGCGTCTGGGCGCCCTTCATGTGGCTGACCGGCGGCAACGGCAAGACCCTCGACTGGAACGGCGCGGCCCCGGCCGGACAATAAGTAGCCGTCGCGTAGCCGGAATCCGTAAACAATAATCATTACGAATGCCGTCATCCTGACGACCTGTCCCGTACTTCAGTCGGGAAGGTCAGGATCTCGCTATGGCTGGCGCCAACAACGCGTTATCAGGCACGATACCAGGCATTTGCGCGAGGTCGCGCTGGATTCCAGCCTGCAGCTGGAATGACTGGGGGGGACAGCCACGGGAAAGATGCCCGCGCCTGCCGGTAACCAAATGGCCGGCATTCTCCCGCCATACTATAGTCGGATAGTTACACAGGAGAAAACCAATGTGTTTCTCTGCCACCGCCAGTTTCATCACGAGCGGCGCGTTGACGGCCAGCGGTGTCGCCATAGCATGCACCCCGAAGCCCAGGAGGGCGATACCGTTATCCCTGTTCCCGATTTTCTTTGCTATCCTGCAATTCGCTGAGGGATTGTTGTGGCTGAACCACCGGGGCTTCGTGGGTGATGATTACAAGGGACCGGCAATGTACACGTACCTGTTCATCGCTTACGTGCTGTGGCCGGTGTATGTGCCGTTCGCCGCGTGGCTGCTGGAACCGGGTAAGAAGCGGCGGCTCGTCATGTACGCCTGCCAGGCGCTGGGGCTGGCGGTGGGGATATGCAACCTTGTCGCTCTCACCAGCGGGCCGGTGGATGCCTGGGTCGTGGGGCACAGCTTCGCTTACCGGATAGACATGCCGGCCTGGGGGGCCGCGCCGTATGTACTGGCGGTGACGGCGCCGTTCCTGGTGGCGAGCAGCCGGCGGCTGGTTATTTTCGGAGGAGCGCTGACAATACTCTACGCGATAGCAGCCATCGTTGCTTCTTCCGCCACATTCCCCTCCGTGTGGTGCTTTTACGCGGCGATTCTCAGTGTATTTCTCTATTTCATGTTCAGGTTCAAAGCCGAACAGATATGGAAAAACAACGCCCCCGGCGACTCTTACTAGGCCGCGCCACTCGTCACATTACCCGGGTGGACCGGCGCCCCTGCCGGTCCTGAATGACTTACGAAGGCCGTCATCCTGACGACCTGTCCCGTACTTCAGTCGGGAAGGTCAGGATCCAGCTATGGCCAGCACCGAAAACGCGCTCCGGCATGACGCTCGATCCATGTGCAAGGTCGTGATAGATGCCAGCCTGAAGCTGGCATGACGGGGGAATCAACCGCGGGCAGGGACGCCCGCGCTACCCGGGTGAGGGGATGTTGTGAAATGATGGGAATCTGGTTGCCTAGCGCAAACCCAGCTGGACCCTGACTGCCTCTTCGATCTTCTGAAAGTCTTCTTCGCTGAGCTTGCCGGCAAGCTCGAAGAGACGCTGCTTGCTGACCGTGGCGAGCTGGTCTGCCATGGCCTTGTTTTCCTTTCCCAGGAAGGTCACGAGGGCTTCACTGGGGTAAAGCCGGCCGGTATTACTGGTCAGCGGGACCACCTGGACGCGGTTGAGGAACCGGTTGGAGGCATCGTTGCTGATGATGACCGCGGGGCGGCGTTTCTTGATCTCCCCGCCGATGGAGGGGTCGAAGCTGACCCACCAGACCTCACCTCTCAGCATGGCCGGCGTCCATCAGCGTTGCTTCCGCCCAATCCAGCGCTTCCTGCTCCCTGGCTTCATCCTCGGCCATTTCCCGGTAAGCCGTTTCCAGGTCTGGACGAGTAACGTACGGCCTGACCAGGTCCTCGATGAACTTGCTTATTTTCCGCTGCCCGACGACCCGGTAGAGGCCTTCATAGACCTCTTCATCGACGGTAACGGTGAGTTTCTTCTGCATGGCATACCTCTTACACGTGCAGTATACGTGTAAAGAAGTACATTGTCAACAGGCCGAGATTCAATAGAAAACCGTGGGCATCCCCACCCTGGGACCAGACACTATATTTTCCGATAAGAATGTATGAAAAATAGTGGGCACCGCGTTGCGGTGCCCACTCCATAAATCTTCTATTATTTTGTCAACAAATAAACTACTAGAGAACCCGGGAATGTTGCCAGAAGCAAAGCCGAGACAACAGTTGGAAGGTCTGCTCCATTGATTGCGGTGGCAATCAACTGTTCTCCAACTATCACGACTCCAATGGCAACAAGGAGGATAAGGAGAAATCCAATAAAGTCCGACACATCGTACTACCTCCTGCTTAATTTTCCACAAATAGACTCACTGTGGAATACCTATATTATACCATGAACAGACTCTTTCCAGCTGATTTTTCAAATAATCCAAAATTATTGTTAAGACGAAAACGAAGAGGCCCGTTGCCGGGCCCCTGTTATTGAAAAGCTATGTGAACGAGGTCTATACCTCGCGGAATTCACCTTCCACGGTGCCTTCGTCACCGCCGCCGCCCTGCTGGCCGCCGGGAGGAGGAGGCTGCTGCCCGCCGCCGGGGGGCGGCTGCTGCTGGCTGTACACGGACGAGCCTATCTTCTGCATCGTCTCGTTGAGGGCCTGGTTGGCGCTCTTGATGGCCTCGAGGTCCGAACCCTGCAAAGCGGACTTGACCGCCGCGATCTTGTCCTCGGCTTCCTTGTTCAGGTCCGCCGGGATCTTGTCCTTGTTGTCCCGGAGCATCTTCTCACTCTGGTAGGCCATGCTGTCCGCCTGGTTCCGCGTCTCGATCTCCTCGCGGCGCCGGGAGTCCTCGGAGGCATGGGCTTCCGCTTCCTTCTGCATCTTCTCCACTTCTTCCTTGGAGAGGCCGCTGGAAGCCGTGATGGTTATCTTCTGCTCCTTGCCGGTGCCCTTGTCCTGGGCGCGTACGTTCAGGATGCCGTTGGCGTCGATATCGAACGTCACCTCGATCTGCGGCACGCCGCGCGGCGCCGGCAGGATGCCGTCCAGCATGAACCGGCCCAGCGTGCGGTTGTCCGCCGCCATGGGGCGCTCGCCCTGCAGGACGTGGATCTCCACGCTCGGCTGGCTGTCCGCGGCCGTGCTGAATATCTGGCTCTTGGCGGTCGGGATCGTCGTGTTGCGCGGGATGAGCGGCGTCGCCACGCCGCCGAGGGTCTCGATGCCGAGCGTCAGCGGGGTGACATCGAGCAGGAGCACGTCCTTGACCTCGCCCTTGAGCACGCCGGCCTGGATGGCGGCGCCGATGGCCACAACCTCGTCCGGGTTGACGCCCTTGTGCGGCTCCTTCCCGAAGAACTGCTGCACCTTCTGCTGCACGAGCGGCATGCGCGTCTGCCCGCCGACGAGGATCACCTCATCGATCTGGGCGGCCGTCTTGCCGGCATCTTTCAAGGCATCGCGGCACGGCCCGATGGACTTCTCCACCAGGTCCATGACGAGCTGTTCCAGCTTGGAGCGGCTCAGGTTGATGGCGAGGTGCTTGGGCCCGCTGGCGTCCGCCGTGATGAACGGCAGGTTGATCTCCGTCTGCTGGACGGAGGAAAGCTCTATCTTGGCCTTCTCAGCAGCTTCCTTGAGCCGCTGCATGGCCGTCTTGTCATTGCTGAGGTCGATACCCTGGTCCTTCTTGAACTCGGCTACGAGCCAGTCCATGATGCGCTGGTCGAAGTCCTCGCCGCCGAGATGGGTATCGCCGTTGGTCGACTTGACCTGGAACGTGCCTTCGCCGAGTTCCAGGATGGATATATCGAACGTGCCGCCGCCGAGGTCGTAGACGGCCACGGTCTCTTCGCCTTTCTTGTCGAGGCCGTACGCCAGAGCCGCCGCGGTGGGCTCGTTGATGATGCGCAGTACGTTCAAGCCCGCTATCTGCCCGGCGTCCTTGGTGGCCTGCCGCTGGGCGTCGTTGAAGTAGGCCGGTACGGTGATGACCGCCTCGGTGACCTTGTCGCCCAGGTAGGTCTCCGCATCGCTCTTGAGCTTCTGGAGGATCATGGCGGAGATCTCCGGCGGGGTGTATTCCTTGCCGCCCATGGTCACGCGGACCTCGTTGTTGGCGCCCGCTTTGACCTTGTAGGTCTTGCGCTTGGCGTCTTCCTCGACGGGTAGCTCGCGGCCGGCGGGTTCGCCGAACTTGCGCCCCATGAACCGCTTGATGGCATAAATCGTGTTCTCCGGGTTGGTGATGGCCTGCCGCTTGGCGATCTGCCCCACGAGCCGTTCCCCGTTCTTGTTGACGGCTACGTATGACGGTATCAGCCGGCTGCCTTCGGTGCTGGTGATGACGACGGGCTCGCCGCCTTCCAGCACGGCGACTTCACTGAAGGTGGTCCCGAGGTCTATTCCTACTGCCTTTCCCATTTACTCTTCCTCCTTGCTTACCTCTTCACCGTTGCCCACGACGACGCGGGCGGGACGGAGGAGCTTATCGTTTAACAAATATCCTTTTTGAAATTCACCCACCACGACGCCTTCCGGTCCGGCTTCCTGGTGCACGGCCTCATGGTAGTTGGGATCGAACGCCATGCCCAGCGCCAGCACCTGCTTGACGCCGGCGGCATCCAGGTTCGACTTGAACTTGCGCTCGACGAGCCGCACGCCTTCCACCCACTCGTGCCCGTTGATGTCTTCCGGCACATTCTCCAGGGCGCGTTCCAGGTCATCGACGACGGGCAGGATCTTCTTGAGCATCT
>CAZQQL010000082.1:0-13431 GCA_964595455.1 uncultured Dehalococcoidaceae bacterium | reverse complement strand
GGTTTCACGCCGCTCCCGCACTTTTACCGGCCGGTTCGTCGCAACGGTTACGAATTGTCCGGGGTTTCCTTGGGCGGACGATTGTCCACGACGGTGAGTTCCGGCGCAATACGGGGAGGCGGCGGTACCGGCGTCATTCTGGTCACCAGTCTGCTGGTGCCGTGCACTTCCTTGCCGAATTTCCGGTTGTGGGAGACTTCGGTATTGACGGACGCGCTGAAGCAGGCGAAACCGGCTTTGGCCTTGGCGCTGACCTTGACGTTCGTTTCCCGTGACGTTGTCGTCTTGATGTCCATTGTTACCTCGATGGTCGCTTCCGAGAACTGGTAGAAAGTCGGCATCAAGCCGATCTGCAGCAGGGAGACGTCCACCGGATCGGCGTTGCTGAACGTTACCGTACCATCAGCAGCGATGACCTGGGTTACCGCCAGTACCAGGGGCACGGTGGTTTCCGCCAGCATCTGGGCCGTTTCCACGGAATTTTCATCCAGTGCCCGCTGGGCCTCAGCGATACCGAGACCGAGTTTCATGACCATTTCCGGCAGGGGTACTGCCAATAGTTCCTGTCCTACGCTTGCCATAGTTACCCTCCTCTTTCTTCAGATAGTTCGTTTCAGGCGCCGGCCGGCCGCGGCGTGAACGGAGCCGCCAGCCTACCGGCTATTGCCGTCAATCGCTTGATGTCTATCGTCACCGGCCCGATGTGATTTACCCGCCGGTCGTTTTTTAGTGCGAGGTATGCCTTGAATGGCAGAACGGCGAGCAGCTTGTGCCCGTTTAATCGCAGCACAGTAATTCCCCCGTTTCGTTCCGCAATATCTTCTGGTAAAGGGTCCGACCCGATGATCAGGTACGTACCCCGCGGCGGACCGGCGAGACTGATCCTGGCTCCCATCGCTGACGCAAAGGGTGTTTGTATGGTGCTGGTGCGGTTCATCGCCGTCATTATGAAGAATCTGTCAATAAACTGGCAACCCGGAGTTTATAGATTTCGAGCCTGCCAGCAAAAGCAAAACTTAAGTGACCGGACGAAGGTACCGGGGTCCCTTTTTGCGGCTGTTACGTAAAAAAGTGACAAAACGTTGTTTTCTTTTTCATCAGTACAGGATATAATGAAGTATATGATAAATAAGAACATAAGTACTGATAATCTGAGGGCGGACGCCGTTTTCGAAGGCGGCGGAGTTAAAGGCATCGGACTGGTCGGTGCCGTGACGGTCATGGAGGAACGCGGTTACCGCTGGATGAACCTGGCCGGGACTTCGGCCGGGGCCATCGTTGCTTCGCTGTTGGCAGCCGGATACACCGGTCCCGAATTGGCCGGTATCCTGTCCGGACTGGATTATACGAATTTCAAAGACGCTGCCTGGCTCGGGCGGTTGCCCGTGGTTGGCCCGTTGGGCCGGCTTCTCACGAAAAAGGGGATCTACCAGGGCGAGTATTTTGAGCACTGGCTGCGTGACTTGCTTCTGAAAAAGGGCGTGAAGACCTTCGGAGACCTCATCGTCGATGAATTCAAGGGCGATCCCCGTTACCGGTTCAAGCTTAACGTCATTGTCTCGGATGTCACCCTCGGCCGCCTGCTGGTGTTGCCGCAGGAAATCGGGGATTACGGCATCAGGCCGGAAGACCTGGATGTGGCCACGGCGGTACGAATGAGCATGAGCATTCCCTTTTTCTACGAACCGGTCACGCTCAAGGACGCGAGAGACGGCCGTACCAGCTACCTGGTGGACGGCGGCCTGCTGAGTAATTTCCCGGTCTGGCTGTTCGATGCCCAGGACGATGTTCCTTCCTGGCCCACCTTCGGGTTCAAGCTTGTGGAACCGGAAGAAGGAAAACCACGGGAAATCAAAGGACCGGTCAGCCTGTTAACGGCCCTCTTCGGTACGATGATGGAAGCCCATGACGCCCGCTATATAAAAGAGGAAAACTTTGTCCGGACCGTGCCCATTCCTACCCTCGGTATCAAGACAACCGAGTTCGATATCACGAAGGAACGGAGCGAGGCGCTCTACCAGTCCGGGCGACAGGCCGGAGAGAAGTTCCTGGCGAAGTGGGACTTCCAGGAATATTTGGAAAAGTATCGTAAAGCGCAGTTGCTGGGGAGGACGGAAAGGATATGGGCGGAGGTGTAACGGATGCTGGTCAGCCGCCCAGCGGAGACAGCGCTTATTCTAGTTCTTCCTCTGCCTCTCCGAGCGGCCGGTAGATTTCTTCCCACCGCACCATCCCGTCCTCGATGAGCTGCCGTATCTTCTTCTGGGCGGGCGTCAATTGTGGGTTGCGGCCGGTCTTGATCTCCATGATGACCACTTCCTGCGGGTCGCCCTGGGCTAGCCCCGGGAACACGACGAGGTCGATCGGCGTGCCGATGAATCTGGCCTCGGTGGGATCGTACCGGAACTCCGGCAGGTAGGGGACCATCTGCTCGGTGAAGCGCCCGCCCAGCGTCGCCCGGCTCTGGACCACGGCGCTCCGGCGGGAGGCGGCGAGTTCTATCTGCCATTTCTGGATCTCCTCGTCCTGCCAGGCGCGGAACCGCCTGGTATACATATGCCGTATGATGAGGACGCTGAAGTAGATGACGAGGAGGGCGGCGGCGGCAGCGATGGCGATGATGGCTGCGGTCTCCATGCTGACTGGCCTCCTGTTTCGAAATATGGTTGCTATTCAGACTCCCGGCTGTTTGCTGCTGCCGGGCTTGACGAGGGGAATACCGGCTTTACATAACGGACAGGCCTTGGGTTCGTAGGACACGACCTCGGCGGTGTGGCAGGCGTAGAACGGCACGCCGAAATCGACGCCTTCCCTGGCGGGCCGGTGGACGAGGACGCCTACCCCGGCCACGTTACCTCCTGCTGCCCGGACCGCGGCGATGACGTCCTTCACCGAACCGCCCGTTGTCATGATGTCGTCCACGACGAGAACGTTCTCGCCCGGTTCGATGGTGAAACCGCGCCGGAAAACCCGGTGACCCGCGTCATCTTTCTCGGCGAAGATGCCGCGTACCCCGAGCTGCCGCGCGGTCTCGTAGGAGAGGATGATACCGGGCGTCGTCGGGCCGGCTACCACGGTTATACCCGCATCGCGGTAGTGGTCAGCGATCATTTTACACAGCGCCTCGGTATAATGCGGGTATTGGAGGACTTTGGCTTTCTCCCAATAGGTTGGGGAGTGCAGACCTGACGTCAACAGGAAGTGTCCATCCAGCAGGGCGCCGGATTTCACGAACATGTCACGCACGCTGTCGGTCATGGCAGCCTCCTGAGTAAACGGATGTTCCCGGTATAGTTAGGTCCGTCAATTTCCCGCCGCGGCTATCTGGTCACCCAGGGCATACTCCGGAATGACGCCCCACAATGCCGGCGGCCAGGTGGAAAGCCAGGCTTTGCCGTGTATGTCTTCCTCGTCCACGAGCCAGTTGCGATGGGAATCATTGCTGTGGTTGCGGTTGTCCCCAAGGACGAAATACTTGCCGGCCGGGATGGTCGTCGTCTGGTAGATATAGTCCGGCGCTTCAGCGATGTACGGCTCATCGAGGGCCACACCGTTGACGTAAACGGTCCCGTTCTTGATCTCGACGGTATCTCCAGGCAGGCCGATGACCCGCTTGATGAAGTCTTCTTCGGTGTCCGGCGCCTGGAAGATGATGACGTCCCCACGCTCCGGCTCTCCCCAGAAATAGACTGCCTTGTTCACCACCACGCGCTGGCCTTCATGGAAGTTCGGTTCCATGCTGGTCTGGTAAACTTCATAGGTCTGGATCGTCTGTCGCGCCGCGACGAAGATAATAACCGCCAGGCCGACGGTAATAAGTAGTTCTTTGACAAAGCTCTTCATTGCGCCTCTGGTTTCATTATACAGCATGGTCTATATGGCGGCTAGTAACAAACAAATCCCCACAAGCCGGACTCCTACCAAAATACTACTTGAGAGCTTATCGTATAACGATGTAGAATCAAGGTGGGCTTAGGTATTTACCTGGGTTCCTTCCCGGCCGGAGCAGCAGGAATGCATCCCAGTTACGATATACCAACCAGATCTCTGAACATGGGACGAGGCATCCTCCCCGCTGTTTTTCATTCCATCATGAAATGAGCTTGCGGCCAGTCACGTTAACGGTAGTAATCAAAGGTGGAACGTAATGTGAAACATCACCACTTCAGCTCCCGTATCGCAGGATGTATCATGGCGCTGGCGCTGGTTACCGCCTCTGTCTCAGGTTGTTCCGGCCCAACGGATCCGATTGGAACGCCGGAGGCTACTTTGAATCCCGACGACCAGGAATTGCTCGATGCCGTATCCGGCCGCGACGAAAACTTGCCACTGACTCCCGATGAGAGAGAATCCATAGCCTCACGCCTCCTGGAGAACTGTGTGTTCTACCAGGGCAGGGCTACTATCTCCGAACAGCAGTCATGGGTCTCGAGAGGAACGGATGGTTCTTCCGGCCGCGGCGATACGACGATCTCCGCGGACGAGATACTGGCTTACGAACGGGAAACAAGGAAGTGCTACATTATCGTCAGGTACATGTCAGCTTCCGGCTGGCATAACATCACCGTCAATGATTTGCAGGGGAATTTCCTTCAGAATGCCGACGTGTACCACTTCGGGGAGCTGTACGAGTATTACGGGACAGGGCTGCTATCCAGGAAGACCTACGAGGATGCGGTGGCCTACAACATCGATCAGTATTTACTCAATTTCGGCGCTAATCCGGTGAGGATGGAGAACAACCAAAGTCTCATATTCACCTACCCTCTGCCGCGCCAGGTGGACTGGGTGACCTACGTCTCGATTGCCGGTACTGACCGCCGGGGAGGAATCCGCGCCTGGCCGCCGGAAGAAAACTACAAGAATACTGAACTGGACCTCATTCCATCACTCACACAGATACAGGGCTCGAATTCCTACAACTCAGATGAATCATGGCTTTATGAAGCCACCGATAGAATCTGGACGCCGGTAGGGACATTCTCTTATGATTACCAGCAAATCAGCTACCGAGATGCTCTTTCGGAAATTGATGAGATCAGGAGAGAGGCGGAAGCAGCCGGGGCATTCGGAGCGATGGCTTACGAGCAGCCCCCCGCATGGCAGCAAACAGCGGCCCTTGCCGATGGGATACAGGCAGTAGCCAGCACTTCCAACGACCTTGAGATGGTCGTCGATAGCTTGCTTCCGCAGGACATTATCGACGCCCTCGAAGCCCGCAATGCCGCTGATGCTCTGTCGAATGAGAAAGCTCTCAAGGAGCGCTTGAAGGTATTCGAAGAAGGTATCGCGCATGTACGGGCGGACGCCGCTGATGCAGATTCGAGCAGTCTCAGGAAACTGGAAGGTGTGGTCATCGAGACCAGTGAAGAGAGCGATGCTGGTGTGCAGCAGAAAAACCTGAAACAGGGCTTCAATGCCGTCAGGGAATCACTGGATAAACTGGTAACGCAGTACGTGTCCATCTACGAAACACTTCAAGAGAAAATCAGCGAGTTACGCAATTACCCCGCTTTTGGCCCGGATTTTCCGGAACAACAAGCGGTCGTATTGCTTGCTGAATGCCGTGAACAACTGCAGACAGCGGTAAAGTTGAATGAACTGGCTAATAACCTCCTCGCGGACACCTACGGCGTCCTGTACGATCTGAATGCCAAGGGAGATGTGGACGATGAAGTAAGGTACGGTGAACTCAACCGGTTGTTCGAGTTATGGGAGGTATCATTCAACGCCGCTGAGAACATCTCGGTGGATGTTGAGCATGGAGTCGGGATTCCGGATGATTATCCAGCCCATGTTATTCCTATATTACAAGGCGCTGTTGTCGCTTTGGTTGAACGGATACCCGGAGAAGGCGGACCGGACGGCTTCGCTCTGTCGCTAAAGACCAATCTTTCCATCGATGAAGCGGTCGAGTACTACGAGACCTTCTTGAACGATATTCCGGATGTAGAATCATTCACGTTCAGCGGAGTGACGACGCTGTCAGGCGTAAGAGATGGTTACGACTTCGGTATTCTCATCACGAGCAACCAGTTGGGTGGTACCGAACCGACCATGGTACAGATAACGTTAACTCCATCGGAATAGGCGACGGGGTCCGCTTCACCATAGAAAACAAACAATAATTGGAGGCATGCATAGTGGTAAAAAGGATCGGGATCATACTCATGGTACTTCTTGGCGCGATAAGCCTGCTGGCCTGTGGAAGCTCGGGAGATACCGTGACAACCACGAGTCAATCAACAAAAACAAGCAGCGCGCAAGGGACCACTCCCGTGAAAACAACTGCGACATCCAAAGCGACCGTCCCCGGTACGAGTATCGCGGTCAATATTCCGGACGGGGAGGGCAGCGCGTCATTGAAGATAGGTGAAGGCACCGACCTTCCTAAAGGGTATCCATCTGGTGTTCTCCCCATATACGGGGACTCCCTGATCCTCAGCGTGCTCGAGGCTGGTGAGTCTTACACCGTCGTTGCCTATTCTGAAGATGATTGTGATGATGTCATCGCCTTCTATGAATCGGTTTTCGAAGACGCTGAGGTCATGTCCGTTTCGAGGACCGAAACCAGTTATACGAGTTTCGGCACCCTCGATGGGTACACCTATACGTTCGATGCCGGCGAGAGTGATGAATACCAGGGGTATAAAACCGTCATCAGTGTGATGATCTACAAGTAATCAATCGGTCAGAGAGGGTGTTGCCCGCTCGCTTCAGCGGGTTGACCTTTTCGGGAAAATATCAGGAGCTAAGGAGAGAACATGAGCGAAGCAACGGAAAAAACAAGTACGGGTCTTGATCAGAACGTCGCCGGGTTATTATGCTACCTGGGATGGTGGGTAACGGGCATTATCTTCCTTATTTTAGAAAAGGACAACAAGTTCGTCCGTTTTCATGCCATGCAATCGATCGTCGTCTTTGTGATATTGACGATAGCCAGTATACTTTTCGGGTTTGTACCGTTCGTCGGCTGGCTTCTCTGGGTAGTTAGTGTTGTCGTATGGATATTCCTGATGTACAAAACCTATAAGGGTGAAACGTACAAGGTCCCCTTCGCCGGCAATTTTGCTGAAAAGCTTCTCGAGAAAAAATAAAACCGGGAAAAAAGCGCCGGTGTGTCCATTCCGGATGGGCAAGCAGAGATTATCCTAAATTGCCGGAGACTGCAAAGCCCCGCGGTGATCCGTGGGGCTTTTTGTTCTTTTTCATCTCAATTTGGAGATCGGCTACTTTACCGAAGATTCCCGGTTGTATAAACGGTTCTTCCAGGTCACGCCGGCCCCGGTTACCCAGCGCACGCAGGCCAGGATTGCGTTACACATGAGAAAGATGATCCCCGGCAGGTGCAGCACCGGTGAAAGGAGCGATTCCTGTAACCGCTCGCTGACCATGAACCGGATGAGCAGTACGACGAAGACCTGAAACACGATGATGACACCGAGCACCTGCGGTCTCGGGCTCCCGAAGAACTGCTGCCAGAGGTAGAAAAACGGGGCTACGTAGAAAAAGTAGGCGGCCAGGATGAGGACTACCAGCCCCGGCAATGACAGGGAAGCCACCGAATAGCACCACTTGGTAAAGCCTTCCCACATCCCCCGGACGTTCCGGTACATATGACAGGCCGTGACCGGCGTCAGGTCTATGGCCAGGTGGCGCCCGCCCCGGCGTGTAATCTCAATGCCCAACCATACATCCTCGAGAATACGAGACTTTACACCGTTGTGACCGCCGGCGGCCTCGTAATCAGCTCGCCGAAACAGCAGGAACTGCCCGATGGCCAACGATCCGCGCGGATGGCGGGCGTTCTGCAACCACCAGATCGGAAACCAGCTCATGATGATGAAATAGATAAGAGGTATCCCGACCTTCTGCAGGAACGAGCCTGCTATCTGTCGTGGAAATCCGGACAGGAGCGCGGTATTGTGCTCGATGGCCGTTGCCAGCACGCTCCGAACCATGTGCGTTTCGTGGACTGTATCTGCATCGACAAAGAGCAGCCAATCACCTCCGGCTTTCTCGGCGAGCTGGGCGCAGGCGTAAGGCTTGCCCGCCCACTCCTCCGGTAACGGTTTCCCGGTGAACAGCTTGATGCGGTCGTCCTGAGCCGAAACTTCCCTGACGATGGTGGCAGTATTATCTGTGGAATTGTCGTCGAGAACGAGCACCTCCAGGTTGACGTAGTCCTGGTTGGAAAGCGATTCCAGGCATGCCCGGATGGTATCTTCCTCGTCCCGGGCAGGTATCATGATAGAAACAAGAGGCAGTCCCGCGGGAAGGAGGGCGTCACGCCGGGGCCGTATCAGCGCCGACAGGTTAAGGATCGTATTCAGCAGTATCGCTAAAAGCCCGACTGCAATAATGATTTGAAATAACACTGCTCCCTCCTCCTCACGTAGGGTTGGCGCTGCGGAACATGGACTGGAGCCATTTTACGAAGCGCCCGTGCAGACCGGGCATTTCATGGAGGGCTGTCCAGTGCTTGATAAGGAGAACGACCAGGATACCGGCCATCAACAACGTCTCCCATGAACCACCCCGGGTCATGAAGCTGTATGCTGTCGCGGCGGCGGTCCCCAGCATGATACCCCACGCGTCGACGTCTATGAAAAGCGCACCAATGACGATAAAGAATGCGAACACGGCGACCACCCTGAAGTCCGGTAGCGCGAGAAGGACCCCGAAGGTTACCGCGATAGCCTTGCCGCCTTTCCAGCCGAGCAGAGGTGAAAAACCGTGTCCGAGGATCGCCGCCAGCCCGATGACGATAAGCGCCGGTGGCATGACATCGAAGTGGGAATGCGCCAGGTAGACGGCCGGAAAACCTTTGCTGATGTCCAGGAAGATCGCCATGAACCCGCTGACCCGCCCGCCGGCTCGGAATACGTTCGCCGCGCCCGGATTGCCGTCCCCGTACCGGCGAATATCTCTATGTAAAAACCAGCGTCCGATAATCAGCGAGAACGGAACGGCGCCGAGTCCGAAACTCAATAAAGCCAGTAGAGAGACTTCTAGCAGGTCCATTACCTTTCCTGTCCGGGATTACCTAGATTAACTAGGTATACTCTAGGTCAATGAATCGTATGCAGTCAAGTTTTCCGCTGCAGCCGCGTGCTTTTTTCCCCACCAACGGCGTAAACGGACAATGGACAGGACAAGAGCCCCGAGCACACCGATGACGATACAGCCTGGTCCAATCAGCAGGATGATGTCACTCAGGATAATGCTGAATATCTGCCAGGCCGAATTCGCCAGGGCGCCGGGGCCGCCGATGCGCAAAGCCAGCGGTTCAGCGAGCTCCATGTAGAGACCGGAAATCATCAGGGCCATGAGGAACGTACCGGCAGAGAGGAAGATGAACTTGCGGATACTGCGCCAGCGGCGTGTCAGTTCCAGCGTGATTAAGGCCGATGCCGTCATGCCCAATAAAAATCCATCGACATCATCCAACCCAACAACCACCACCGCGATGGCACAACACAAGGCAAGGATGACTAGTATACGGGTTACCAGCGGTATCTTTTTGAAACTAATCCTTTTCCACATGGTACTGGTACCAACCTGTCATGACATATTATCCCTCCAGCCTGCGGGTAATGCAAGCCTGCAGGGAAAAGGCCGGGTTGACAACCGGGAACGAAGGGTATATAAATAGGCCAATGAAACTCAGGCAGACGGAGGTATTGCATGGCCAAGACGCAGACGATCCAACCCGGGTACTGTGCGGCGATTCACCTGATGCCGCAAACCGCTCCGGAGGCATGCTACATCGGGATGGTGGAGGCTGTGGACGACCACGGGGTCCTCATCAATCTCGTCCACTGGGACCATAAACTGGATATGATAGGCGGGTACTTCGAAAGCATTTTCGTCCCCTGGGGCAATATCAATTCTATGCTCATCAGTACAGAAAAGCAGCCGACAAGGCGGTTCATGGCGGACCGGGCGCCCAAATGGAAACAGGAGATAGAAGTTCAGTATCAGGAAACACCGGTCCGGAAAAAGAAACAGGCAGCATAGCAGCTCCAAAATGAGCTTAACGCTTACCCGGAAAAGCTCCTGAATGAGTACTTGACGGTTATCTAAGTGTCAGGACCGGGGGAGGGTCACCCAGTTGACCGTCACTGAGGAGTGAGAATGACGGGTGGTTTCCCGGCTGATGACGAACCTTGTCCCTTCCGGCGTATCATAAGCGTCCAGTGATACTCCGTTGCGGCTATTTTCCAGGCCGCGATCATAAACGAGCACCGTTCTACCTTTGTGTTCCAGTGCGCCGTCATCTTCTTTTCGAATTTCGTCTATCGCCAGGCTGAGTCCCTTCGCCCCGAAGCTCTTTAAGCGGAACGAACTGGTCTGACCATTGTGATCCTGCGTCAGGAAACGAGAGAGTTCTTCTCTCGCCTGTGTTGTTACGTAAATCATCGTCTCTATTCCGGTACGTGATATTTCAGGTTCACTTTTTAGTATAGCGAGGCTACCAGGGGAAATGAAGCCTGCTGCCTGGTAATTGAGTCCTGAAAGTACCTGTCTTTCGTACTATATAACGTCCGGAACGAAGAAAAGATGCCCTCTCAGATTGCCGTTTATCACGTATCGGTGTATACTGGGGATACAGCCTATTGGCGATTTGTGTAGCGGCAGCACAGGGGACTTTGGATCCCTTAGCCCAGGTTCGAATCCTGGATCGCCAGCCATGCTAATCTGACTTAGAAACCAACTGATCTGCTTGTGGTCGGAAATGGTTTCCCTGTTCCCCGTAACTCAAGTAGATCAACGTATTCTTCCTCTGTGTCAAAGGACGCCTCTCAGCCGTGGATCTAACGCATCACGTAGTCCGTCTCCCACCATGTTGAATGCAAAGACCACGATCATGATGGTCAGTCCGGGAGCGGCAGATAACACAGCATTGGTCGAGATATACTTGTAACCATCGTTGACCATGGAACCCCAGGCGGCGCCCGGCGGCTTGATACCGATCCCGAGGAAGCTCAGTGCCGCCTCTGCCAGGATGACCGACCCCAATTGCAGGGTAACCAGCACGATCATCGGCGGGAACCCGTTAGGCAGTATGTGGCGGAGCATGATGCGCCAGCCCGGCGAACCCATGGACCGCTCCGCCAGGACATAGTCGTTTTCTTTTATGCTCAAGGTCAGGCCCTGCATGACTCTCGCGTAGCCAGGCAGCGTGGCGATGCTCAGGGCAATAATGACATTCTGAATGCCGCCTCCGAGGACTGCCGAGAGAAGCAGCGCCAGCAGCAGCATCGGGAAACCCATCAATGCATCCATGCACCGCATGATTACCATGTTGATAACGCCGCCGAAGTAACCGGCAATCAGTCCCAGCAGAATGCCTACGATAGCGGCAATACTCACGGTTACAAAGCCGACAATAATTGCCGTCCTGGCCCCGAAGATAAGACGGGTCAGCGTGTCTCTACCCTGGATGTCGGTACCTAGCAGATGTTTGGCACTCGGTTGCTGCAGGCTTTCCGTCATGTCGCCGCGGTACGGATCAAAGGGAGCTATCAGTTCGGCGAAAATCCCGGCGATAAATACCAGCAATAAGACACACAGCCCGAATATCACAAGTTTCCTCTGGAAAAAAACCCGTTGGAACCTGCGCCACTCGCTGATACGGGGTGAAAAATCACTTAGCGGTGTATCTATTGTCTGCACATTTTCCATCCAAAAGCCTTACCTATCCATACTTGATTCGGGGGTCGAGCCAGGCATATGAAATATCTACCAGGAGGTTCACCAGAATTATGATGGTTGCGATGACAAGGGTGCCGGACTGTATGACGATATAGTCCTGCGCAAAGATGCTTGTCACCATCAGTCTTCCAACGCCGGGTATCGCGAAAACGGTCTCGATGAGTACCGACCCGCCGAATATCATGCCAAGTGCCAAGCCGAGCATGGTAATGACGGGAATAAGGCTGTTCTTAAGGGCGTGCCGCATGATTACCATGCGTTCCGTCAGACCTTTCGACCAGGCGGTACGGATATAATCCTGTCTGACAACCTCAAGAACGCTCGACCGCATCTGGCGGGCTGTGAACGCCATACCCGTTATGGAAAAGCAGATGACGGGCATAATGAGCCTTCTGGTGCTCAACCAAAAATCATCGAACGGTGAAGTATAGCCGGATATGGGCAGCCAGCCGAGCTGCAGCCCGAAAAGGTAGATCAGCAATATCCCCAACCAGAACTGAGGAACCGTCACCCCGATGTTGGCCAGCGTTGTCGCGGCGGTGTCGATCCATGTGCCGCGCCTGACCCCGGCGAGCAGCCCCAGCGTGATTCCGAACAAAATCTCGAAGAAGAAAGATACCAGTCCCAGGTGCAGGGTGACCGGAAAACGGTCGGTCATCAGGGAACCGACGCTTTCACTATAGTAAATTGATTGCCCCAGGTCTCCATGGAGGACGCCGCCAAGCCAGTTGAGGTATTGTACGGGCAACGGCTTGTTTAGGCCGTATTCGATCCTCAGGGTCTCCATCTGTGCATCCGACAGGCTGCCGGCTTCAGCCATTCTCCCCATGAAGATGATCAACGGGTCTCCCGGCAGGAGACGCATTGCGAAGAAAACGATAATGGAGACAATGAGCAATATAACTATCGCTATCAGTAACCTGCGGATTATGTATGCGGTCATCTCAACAATTTCCTAAGCAGTTTTGGACAGCTTCCCGCCTGGATACTCAGTTGCTTCACGAATACCACGAAGTAGTATCAGTGGTCGGGTGATTCTCCGGGGAGGGTATTGCCGAAGAACCACCCGACCTTTTCAGGACTGCTCTTGTCCGAGGTAACTAATGCTGCTCCATCCAGTCATCGGCGCAGAACCGGGCCACTACCGAGTTCTTCAGGTACGTTGTGTGGACGTAGGAACGGATGACGTAGTTGGAGGGAACTTCCCACAGGGGGACCAGCAGGGCTTCCTGGGAATAATATTCGACGATTTCCTTGGCAGCGGCCTTCATTTCGTCGATAGTTTCCGGGAGCCGGGCTTCCAGGAACATCTGGGTCAGTTCTTCCGATTCGACGAAACTCGTCATCCGCGTCTTGGGTTCCGGCCCGAAGGTACGGTGGAGACAGATGAGAGTATTGGGAGATGAAGCCTGTAGGAAGAGAAGCATGTCAGGCCAGCCTACGCCGAACCACATCATAGAATAGAACCGGCCTGCGTCGGCCATATCGATTTCGACCTGGATTCCCGCGTCATCCAGGTATTGCTTGAGAGCCTGCGCGGAATCCTCCCAGCCGATGAGTGCGGTCAGTTTGACCTTGATACCTTCAGGGTAACCGGCTTCAGCCAACAATTGCCTGGCTTTTTCCACGTTGTATTCGCGGCCCTTGTAGTTAGGATCGTATCCCCACATATCGGGGCCGGCGGAATTTTCGAGCGGGAAAAAGTCTCCGAAG
>CAZQQL010000081.1:9264-13662 GCA_964595455.1 uncultured Dehalococcoidaceae bacterium | reverse complement strand
GGCACGCCCCGCTACCTCATGCGCCGACCCACCGGCCACCATCACCACCTCGTCTGCTCCCGGTGCGGCCAGGCCATCGATTTCTCCGGCTGCGACCTCAGCACACTGGAAGACCGGCTCTCCAGGGAGACCGGCTACCGGATCGAAAGCCACGTCCTGGAACTGCACGGCATCTGCCCCGCCTGCTCTACCGCTACGGGGAACAGGTAAGTATACTATGACCATGACCGGACACTGCTGCCTGTCCCAACTGCTTGAAAACGGTTTTCATTTGAGCATCGATAATGAGTGACGGAGCTTTTCAAATCGGGCCGCTGACCGTCTCGCTGTACGGCATCCTGATCGCCCTTGGCGTGCTGGCGGCCATCGGAATTTCCTACGTCGAGGCCAGGCGACGCGGCGAGGACACGAAGCACGTCTTCAACATCGCCCTCATCATCGTGCCGCTCGGCGTCATCGGGGCGCGGCTCTACCACGTCATCGACCGCTGGGACTACTTCATGCAGAACCCCGGCGAGATCATCGGCGGGCAGGGACTGGGCATCTTCGGCGCGGTCATCGGCGGTGTTATCGGCATCATCATCTACACCCGCTGGAGGAAACTGAGCACCCTGCGCTGGCTGGACATCGTCGGGCCGGGGCTCCTGCTGGCCCAGGCCATCGGGCGCTGGGGCAACTACTTCAACCAGGAGATCTACGGCAACCCCACCAGCCTTCCCTGGGGCATCTACATAGCGCCGGAGAACCGCCTTCCCGGCTACGAGAGCTTCACCCATTTCCATCCCCTGTTCTTCTACGAGTTCCTCTGGAACCTCCTCGGGTTTGCGGCATTGATGGTACTCGGCCGCAAGCTGAGCGGCTGGCTCAAGAATGGAGACATCTTCCTTTTCTACATCATCATCTACGGCATCGGGCGTTTCTACCTGGAAGGTCTCAAGATAGACGTCTGGACGCTCGGCGGCGTTCCCACGGCGCGCTGGATTGCCGGGGCCGGGATACTCATATCGGCGGCCATCATCCTCATCAGGCACTTGAAAAATTCGAAGGCGAACAACCATGAACAGCAAACACAGTAGCTTGGCATTCATCATCGGCGTTTTACTGGTACTCCTGCTGGCGATATTCCCGGCGGGCTGCAGTTCCACCGGGGGGGGCTCGGACAAAGTAGGCGTTGTCGTGACGCTGCTTCCCCAGGCCGAATTCGTGGAACGGGTCGGCGGGGACAAGGTGGACATCACCGTGATGGTCCCGCCCGGCGCCAGCCCGCACAGCTACGAGCCGGCCCCGTCCCAGATCACGGCCCTTTCGAACGCCGCCATGTATGCTAAAGTAGGCTCCGGCGTGGAGTTCGAGCTTGCCTGGATGGAAAACCTGCTCGCCCAGAACCCTGATATACTGGTGGCGGACTGCTCCAAAGGCATCGACGTTATCGCGATGGCGGAGCATGAACATGAAGGTGAAGACCACGATGAGGAGGCCGGCCACGACCATGGCGGCATCGACCCGCACATCTGGATGTCCCCGGTGAACGCCCAGATAATGGTCCGGAACATCACCGACGGCCTGATCGAAGTCGATCCCGCCAACAGTACCTTCTACGAACAGAACCATGACGATTACCTGGAGGAGCTGGGGCAGCTCGATACGGACATCAGGGGCGGCCTGGAAGGCGTCCAGAACCGTACCTTCATGACCTACCATGCCAGCTTCGGGTACTTTGCAGCCGAGTACGGCCTCACCCAGCTCCCCATCGAAGCCGAGGGCAAAGAGCCCACCGCGAGCGGCCTCCTGGAGCTGATCGATGAAGCGCGCAGCCTCGGCATCAAGGTCATCTTCATCGAGCCGCAGTTCAACCCGCAGAGCGCCGAGGTCATCGCCAATGAAATCGGAGGCAGCGTCATCGCCATCGACCCGCTGGCCAGGGACTACCTGGAGAACCTGCGGGCCATGGCGGACAAGTTCATCGAGACGCTGAGCAATCAATGACACAGGACCTCATCACCATCGAGCACCTCTGGGTGTACCACGAGAACACGGCCGTGCTGCAGGACATCAACCTGAGCGTGCTGCCCGGCGACTTCCTCGGCATCATCGGGCCGAACGGGGGCGGCAAGACAACGCTGCTCAAGGCGATCCTCGGCCTGGTCAAACCGGCGCAGGGGCGGATATCCGTACTCGGGCGGCCGCCGGAGAAGGCGCGCCGACTCATCGGGTACGTACCGCAGTATAACATCTACGACCGTGACTTCCCCATCACCGTCCTCGACGCGGCGCTCATGGGGCGCATCACGGCGCGGGGGCTGTTCCGCCGCTTCAACCGGGATGACCGGGAACTGGCGGAGGAGGCGCTGAGGACCGTGGGCATGTACGGATTCCGCAACCAGCAGCTCGGCAGGCTGTCCGGCGGCGAGCAGCAGCGGGTCTTCATCGCGCGGGCGCTGGTCAGTCATCCCAGGATCCTCCTCCTCGACGAGCCTACCTCCAGCGTAGACCCGAGCATGCAGACCGAGTTCTTCGACCTGCTGGCGAAGCTGAAGAAGGACATGGGCATCGTCATGGTCTCCCATGACATCAGCGCCGTTTCCATCTACGTCGATACCATCGCGTGCCTCAACCACAAGCTGCACTACCACGGTTCCAAGGAGATCGAGCCGGAGGTGCTGGAGGCCACCTACGAGTGCCCCGTCCAGCTCATCGCGCACGGCCATTTCCCGCACCGGGTCCTCAAGGAGCACTAGACCATGCTTGAAGCTCTTCAGTACGGGTTCATCCAGAACGCCATCATCGCCGGGCTGCTGGCCTCCATCGCCTGCGGCATCGTGGGCGTGTACGTGGTGGTCAAGCGCATCATCTTCATCTCCGGCGGTATCGCGCATGCCTCTTTCGGGGGCATCGGGCTGGGTTACCTGCTCGGCTTCTCCCCGGTCATCGGGGCGCTCATCTTCTCCCTGGCGTCCGCCCTGGGCATCGGGTACATCAACAAGCAGACCCGGCTGACCGAGGACACGGCCATCGGCATTCTCTGGGCGATGGGCATGTCCCTGGGCATCGTTTTCATCGGGCTGGCGCCGGGGTACGCGCCGGACCTGTTCAGCTACCTCTTCGGGAACATCCTGACGGTGCCGGTCTCGGACCTGATATTGATGGCCGGTATGGACGCGGCGATCCTCATCATCGTCATCGCGCTGTGGAAGGAGTTCCGGGCGGTGACGTTCGACGAGGAGTACAGCACCGTGCTGGGTCTAAAAACAGGCCTGTTGTACCTGCTCCTGCTGGCGATGATCGCGCTGACCGTGGTGATCCTGCTGCGCATCGTGGGGATGATACTGATCATCGCGCTGCTTTCCATCCCGGCGGCGCTGGCCCGGCAGTTCACGTACGACCTCAAGCGGACTATGTTCCTGGCGGTGGGCTTCGGGATCGTGTTCACGTTCGGGGGGCTGTGGATATCGTACGAGCTGGACCTGGCTTCCGGGGCGACCATCGTGCTGTTCGGCGGGGTAACGCTGTTCGCGGTGGCGGGGGTGAAGCGGCTGATACAGCGGCGACGGCGAGCAGAGGTCGCGGCCGAGTAGGCGATTCGATTTGTAAACTACGTTCTTACATTCTTGTTCCTCCGAAGCTGGGAAGGTCGTGGTAAGACCTGTTCCAGGCTCGATTGGTTTCGGTGCCAACGGAACGAAGGCATTTTCCAGGCTCAATTCGATTGGGAGGCTGTTTGGCGATTTTGGCCTCGATTGGTTCCGGAGCGCAAATTGGCGAAACAGGCTCAATCCGTTCCGGAGGCTGCGGGGGGATTCGCGGACGGTTTTGCGTCGTTTTTTCCGATGTGGTTTCAGGGTCAAGGCGAAGAGCCTGCTAATGGCATTCATACGGTTCATGATAGAACATTTGTGCTTTTCCGGTCAAGTGTGTTTTGTCACTTTTGGGGGGATCAACACCCCCTCGGTCCCCCTTGAGCGTACTAAGTCTCTCTTGGTCTCTCTTTACGAACGAGAGACAACCGAAAGGTTTCTAGCGCTTATTTGCTCTGGGATTCCTGAGCAGTCTAAAACCCCCTCGCTCCCCCTTACAATGGGGACGATAGGGCGGGCTGGGCGATGTGGCTTGGGTGAAGGCAGAGAATCTCTGCCATCAGTGATAGATTCCCGATCAGGCCGGGAATGACACGGAGGGAGTGTTGCCCCCTCACCTTAATCCTCTCCCGCGCGGGGGAGAGGAGACTTGAAAAGGAAAGTGATTATTTCACGGGAAATTACAGCGGAAATTACAGCACCCTCGGGATTCTTTCATGGATTCCCGCTTTCGCGGGAATGACACATGGAGGAAGGCGGGGGTTTTTTATTGGGGGATAAATCTCCCTTGATCCCTCTTTACGAAAGAGGGACAACACGATGA
>CAZQQL010000081.1:0-9254 GCA_964595455.1 uncultured Dehalococcoidaceae bacterium | reverse complement strand
TGCTCTTCCGATCTCAGGCCTTACACGCCCCTCGTCCCGAACGTGTTATCCAGAGTTTCGTCTTCTGATGACAACGACGGCCAGGCATACCCCGACGACGATAACAGCCCCGCCGATACCGGCAATCAGCGGCCAGTTGGCAGTGGACTTGGTCCCTGCCGAAGGCGTCGATGTGGCGATGGCCGAGCTTACTGCCTGCGTCGTATGCGGCAGGGGTGACGGCTCAACCTGGGCGACCTCACCGGCTGTCACAACCATGAAACTGCCCAGCTTACCCTTGATCTGGACCAGGTTCTTGCCGGGTACGTCTGAAGCAATCACAAAATTGATGTCCTGGCTCTCACCGGCTTCCAGTATAATGGACTTCATCTCGCCGATGGTCCCGTTGAGGTTGATCGAGACATCGGTCCGGCCGGCGGCTCCGCTGGCATTCGTGATCGTGCAGGATACGGTCACGTCTTCTCCCGGGTCAACTTCTTCCGGTGTGATGGTCATAGCTTCGATAATGAAATCCTCTTCGATCGGGAACACCATCTCCTCTTCTATGACCGTGAAGCGACCCTGTCTGCCTTCCAGCGAAAGGACGTAGGTACCCGGTTCTCCGGCTGTGATCGTAAAGTTGACGTCGCGGCTTTCTCCGCCGTCGAGGGTGATGCTTTGCGTGCGTACCTCTACTCCATCGAGCAGGAGCGACAGGGTGCGGCTTCCCGCCAGGTCGCCGCTATTGGAAACAGTCGCCGAGACAGTGATCGTATCTCCCTGATATGCTTCACCCGGCGAAAGGGCGAGGCCTGCCACCGAGAAATCGGCCGGCCGCGTCCCCGTCAAGATAGTATAGCGGGAGAAGTGGGAGATGTACGCCGAGACGGTGTTGGTTATCGTATCGATGGTGCATTCCAGTTGTTCCCAGGTCTGTGTTTCCTCATTCCACAGAGCGATACAGAGGTTGCCTTCACTGACTCCCTCAGGGAGCATGTCATCATCGTAAAAGAGGGTCAGGAGCGCCTGCGGTGAGAAAGTGGAGCCTTCCGGTGTGAATTCATAGGCTTCGCCTATCCGGGCCGTACCGGGGTTGGCGTCCTGCGGACTGGCTATCGTGGCCACGGTAATGGTGAATATGGGGTAGCCGTTGCGGTTGAGGGCCACCGTGCCTTCAGAAACCAGGAGTTGGGCCTTGACGTCCACGCTCTGGGCAAGGACGTCTTCCCAGAGGGTGCCGTCCGCCGAAGATGAGCCCGAGATATTGGTGAAGCGTTTATCGTCCGTACCTCCGCCGCCGCCTCCGCTCGGACCGCCGCCGCCTCCACCGGAGGGAGGGGGAACTGGTTTGGCGGTGAACACGGCGGTAATAGTGTAATCGTCATTCATGGTTACGTTAGTAGAGGACGAGTTGACATCGGCGATGGTGACAGTGTCTCCGGTCCAGCGAGTGAACTGCCAGCCAGAGGAGGCGACCGCGGTGATATTGACGGAAGTCCCTATATCGTAAGCATGATTACCGCATGCAGGAGACACAGAGCCACTACCATTGATCGACATAGCGAGCACCGGCCGGGTGAAGACGGCTGTAATGACATAGTCTCCATTTATGATGATATCGGTAGAGGCGTCGTTCGTATCGATGACCGTGCCAATGTCGCCAACCCATCCGGAGAACCGCCAGCCGGGCGCGGGTGTCGCGGTGATATTAACAGGGGTACCAACGGCATGGGTAACTATGGTTCCGCTATCCGGATTGGTAGTACCACTACCGGTCGTCAACAGCATCAGCGTACCATGAGTACGCGTAAAACTGGCTATTACGGTTTTATCCGTATCCATCAAAACCGAGGTATTCATGGAATCAGAGTCAGTGACGTCTCCTATCCAGCACAAAAATTTCCAATTTTCCGCGGCAACGGCGGATATGTCAACAAGAGTACCCGCATCGTAGGTATAGATGCCAGCTTCAGGCACAACCGTGCCACCGCCGCTAACCGCCATCGTTAGAACAGGGCGAGCAAAAATTGCCGTGATAGTATAATCGTTGTTTATCGTGACACTGGTCACCGCATCGTAAATGTTAGCGACTGTACCGGTCTGACCGGACCATCTGACAAACCGCCAACCAGGGTCCGGGACAGCTGATATAGTTACACAGCTCCCCAGTGGGTAAGACTGGTTTTCGGGTGAGACAATCCCTTTCCCTTCCACCTGCAGCATGAGATTGGCGTGAGTTCTCACAAAATGCGCGGTCAGTACACAGTCGTCGTGGAGAATGATCGTTGTTTCCGCCGAATTGGTATCTTCTATTTCGGCGACTACATAGCTTACCTTTGCGTAAACCTGTGAGCAATAGGAAATGTGAGTATCCACGCGGGTACGTTCCAGAGCGCAACCGATTTCAAGGTCATTGATTTCCTCCCAGGTCCAGGGATCGCCAGTGTAAGGATTGACGTTCCATGTACCGCTGGAAAGCGCCCAGGACGTCGTGCCTCCTGCATAGATATCATACACAGTGCCGTGAGTCTTGATGCTGACATAGATCTTGGACCCGTTATGCTGGCTGACCGCACATACGGTTACGCCGGTAAGGGTACCGCTGACCGATGAAGGATCAGGAATGCTGAAGAGATCACGTTTCGGTACGTTAACTGCACCGATTTGGTTGTACAAATACGTACCAAACTGATCGCAGGTGACTTCATCCACCTTATCGAAATGATAACCGGACGATGGCGCCTGGACACCGATGGAAGTCTCGCTGCCCGGACCGTTCGGCCGGAATATCAGGGACTGCTCGGCTTCGACGGACCAGTGGTCGAAAGCCCAATTGCTATCTGGTATGGCCGATATTACCAGGGGGTCTTCAGTGGATATGGTATGGTTTCCAGCAGATGGGATAGTAGTACCGTTCCCTATTATGCGCATATCTAGCGTCAGATAGGCGGGAACAAAATAAGCACGCACGCTTTTATCAGCATCCAGGACGACTGTAGTTGAAGGTGAACCGGGATCGGCGACATCGCCGGTCCAGTATATAAAGTTGTACCCGTCTTCCGGAACAGCGGAGATGTCAACGATAGTTCCCATGTCGTATGCATGGCTGCCGCTACCGGGCGTGACCGTGCCATTGCCACTGACGGAGATAGTGAGTACCGGACGAGAAAAAACTGCAATCAGGGAATAGTCATCATCCATCGTGACTGTGGTTTCAGGATTGTGTACATCTACAATGGTATCGGTGTCACCAGCCCATTCGACAAATCGCCAGCCAGAATCAGGTGTTGCTGTAATATCAATGGTGGCGCCGACCGCGTAAGTGTGCACGCCAACATCCGGTAATACTGTTCCATTCCCTTCCACGGACAAGGAGAGGTCCCGGACCATCCTGACAAAATGGGCGGTCACGGTACAATCCCCGTTGATGGCAATTGTTGTATCGGGCGAGTTAATGTCCGCAATCTCCAGGGAGGTGTAGTCAACTACCGCGTAAACCTGCGAACAGTAGGAGATGGTCGTGTCAGTCCTGGTCCGGGTCAGCGAAAATCCTATCTCAAGGTCGTTGATCTCTTCCCATGTCCATGGTTCTCCAGTGTGCGGATTAGTTGTCCATGTCCCGCTGGTAACGGTCCAGGAAGTGGTGCCAGCGGCGTATATTTTATAGACCGTGTCATAGGTTTTCGTGGCAACGTGGATCTTCGACCCGTTGTGCTGAGAACAAACATAGACAGTAACGCCATTGATGAATCCGGAAGACATCCCGCAGTCCTGGAGTGTATAGAGGTCTGTGATAGCAACCTCGACGGCGCCGTTCTTGTTATGTACATAAGTAGTTTTCTGGTCACAGGTAACTTCATCAACTTTATCGAAGTGGAATCCCGAGTCCGGATACTGAGTATCAATGGAAGTCTCACTTCCCGTTCCGTTCGGTCGCAGGACCAGAGATTGCGCCGTATTCGACGACCAGTGGTCGAAAGCCCAGTCGGTATCGGGAAAAGCAGAGATATCCACCGTGCTACCTTCCGGATAAGAATGAACGCCCACAGAGGGAGTTGTCGTGCCGTCGCCGTCAACGCACATCGTCAAGACAGGCTGACTGAAGACTGCTGATATATTGTAATCATCATCCATAACGATGGTAGTCGTGGCTGAATGGATGTCTGCTATCCCTCCGGTTTCCCCGGACCATCTTTCGAAACGCCAGTCCGGCGCTGGGGTTGCCGTAATTGTGACTGAGCTTCCGCTGTCGTAGGTGTGTTCGCCAACTTCCGGTGAGACGGTACCATTACCGTCAACCGCAATCGTCAGTACGGCCTGAGTTCTCACGAACTCGGCGATAATCGAGTAATCGGCATCGATGATTATGGTTGTCGAGGCTGAATTGACATCGCCTACGGTACCGCAGTCACCGCTCCATTTTGAAAAGGCCCAGTTGGTGTCTGGTGAGGCGCTTATGCTGATAAGGCTATACTCTGGATAGGTGTGATAACCAGGAGACGGAAGGACCGAGCCATTGCCGCTTGTACCGATAAGAAGAGTATAAGACCCGCTGTTTCCGAGGTCCAGCCTTCCACTTCCGAATGTGGAATCCTTCCCGGCGGCGCCTAAATCAATAGCTCTGGTCTCGAACAGTGACTTGATTTGGGAGTATACATAGGAAGGATACCGTTGTTGCACCAGTACTGCCGCCCCAGCCGTATGCGGCGCCGACGCAGACGTCCCGCCAAAACCGTTAGTGCCGTAGGAAACGGTACTTACGCCATCCGGCGCTACGATGTCCGGCTTGATCCTGCCGTCATCCGTCGGACCACGGGAACTAAAAGATCTGATGGTATTCGGGCTGTTCCAGGCCACGGCGCCAACCGCAATAGCATTCGGTGAGTCCGCCGGGATGCTGAGGCTGCCGGCAACTGTCTGATATTGGAGATTGTGATAATAGGAATAGAGATGGATGGATTTAACGGCCGGATTTTTCAGTGTACCTATAACAATATGATAAACCCCGGAATACGTGGCTGTATAATTGAATATCTCATACGGATAATCGTTGCCGTTTTGGACATATAAGGAATATGCCACGAGTTTCAAGTCTTTATCATACAGAAGCAAATCGTAATCGTTTGAGGATGAGCCCCAGGTATCATTCCACCTCATGCCGATCGTAATAGTCTGGCCAGAAGAAACTGTAATGGCATTTGACAGGTCCGAACCGGGGAACTCGTGAAAACCGTCATGATTGGTGTCATTCCAGTTCCCCCGCCAGTGCATCTGGGCACTGTTACCCGCTGACTGCACCCAGGTGATCCCGGCGGCGTGGGCGGTATCGATAATATCGCAGATCGGCCCCGTTCCGTCTCCGGAACCGTAGATCGGATAGCCAACCGAACAGGAAATGACCTCGACCCCCTGCCCTATCATCCAGGTAACGGCATTCTGCATCTCGACTTCAGAGCCGAAGTTTGCGAGGAAAAACTCCGACCCCGGAGCCATGTCATAGATGATTTCTGCGCAGGCGGTACCATGGATATTCGTACCCGGTCCGCCGACGCTGGGCGCCCACCATGTATTGACTGAGGCGGGCAGTTCAGTCCCCACCAGACTCGCATATCCTCCAAAACCCACGTCCAGAATACCCACTTTGACACCGGTGCCGTCGTACCCTGCCGCCTGCCAATCGTCGGCGTTGACCAGGGCAACGCCCTCGCTGGTAATCGATGGTAACGGTATCATAGGCTGGCGGACCAGCTTGACCTGTTCGTTATTCGCTAATACCGCCAGGGAAGACACCGGCACCACAACCTGTGTCAGGTCGCCATAGGTACCCTCGATCATGCCGTATTGCGCGGCGACTATTTGAGCTTCTTCGCCCTGGCTCGGAAGGCTTTCCACGATAACCCTTACCGTTTCCCCAGTTTCCTGAATGGAGAGTGCAAGGGGGTTATCAGGGTCTTGTTCTGCGCTGGATTCCTGCAGGCTTACCAGGCTGTTCAAAATAAAGTCAAGCTTGGGATTGCCTGTCTCGGGAAGCCCGGAAAGCGACTCAATGTCCAGGATTACATCATCGGAAGCTTGCGCCTGTATCACAGACGCTGCCGGAAAACTTAATATAGTCAGGGTGAGGAAAATACCTGTTATTACCAGTCTGCCTAATAACAATATATTTTTCATGCCCAAAGTATACTAAGCAACTACGTACGTGTCAATTTGAATCAGGTATGAGTTTTGTGATTTCCTTAACACTCAGCATCGAGCCTATATCATAACAATTACAACAATTTCTACAAACGAATCCTCAAAACAGACCTCAACAAAGCTCGAAGAACGCCTTTTCTCCCTTGCTATCAGACGATAAAAACCGGGTAAAATTCCTACTTGTATCCGGCTCGCCCTTCCAGCTACAATAATCGCAACTACAGAAAGGGGCGTGAACATGGCTGATAAGAAATATGAACGCTGGGTGAGGGAGCTGCCGTTTGCACCGCTGGAGACGGGGCCGATGCGCCTGAATGCCGTCATGGATTCTGAATGGCTGGGCATCGATGCGCACATCACGTACGGGACCGTGAACATGGCGGGACGGATGGGGAGGGAGCCTTACGGGCCGCACACGCATGACTTCGACCAGGTTTTACTGATGGCCGGGCTGGACATGGATGATATCGGGGAACTGGGCGCGGAAGTGCAGATCTGCCTCGGTGAAGAGATGGAAACCCACATGATCACCACCACAACCGGCGTGGCCATCCCGAAGGGCATGCCTCACTACCCGATGACCGTGAACCGGCTCGATTATCCATTTGTGTTCGTTGAAGTATCCGTGGCGAAGGAATACTCGGAAAAACCGTACGTGACCGACGTAAAGCCGACGCCCCCGGTGGACTGGAGTTCCAAACACCGCCAGCAGGTCATCAACGTGCCGTTCATGCGGAAGGGGGCCTGGAACTACGGGCCGGCGAACCGGGACGACGGCGGGGGTTACGTTTCATTTATCGATTTCAACCGCGGCGGCATCGACATGATGATCATTTACGAGAGCATGAAGCGGGGACCGTACCGCATTGGGCCGGACCCTGACAAGCCACATGCCCACGCGACAACGCAGGTGATGTGCTTCGTGGGGACGGACCCGGACGATATGGGAGAGCTGGGAGCGGACTTCGAGATATGCCTGGGCAAGGAGATGGAGAAGTATACGTTCGACCGGTCGACGGCGGTGATCACGCAGCAGTGGGTGCCCCACTGGCCGGGGGGCATCGTGACGCTGGACCGGCCAATGGTGATGTGCGACATACATCCATTCGGGAACAAGGCTTAGAGGGGAAAGACAGGCTGACCCTGATGGGTCCGCCCCCTCACCTTAATCCTCTCCCGCGAGGGGAGAGGAAACTGGAAGGGCATTATTCCAGGCTGATGCGGACACTGTCGCCGTGAGTGACGACCCGGCCGACGGTGGGAGCGCTGCTGAGTATCTCGACGAGCGGGACCGGTTCGGTGACATCATAGGATGTGACCGTGCCCTCTTCACCGGAGGCTTCGCCGCGGAACCGGAGTCCGGCCACCTTCGAGAGGTAGGTCTTGAATTCGCGGAGCTGGACAGGGTCGGCAGTAGCCAGCGCCTTGAGTTCCATCTGCCCCTGGAAGTGATAGGAACCGTTCTCCTCATCGGACTTGGTCCCGCTAAGGTTTAACCAAAGGGCCAGCCCTTCCGGCTGGGAGGACGGCAGGTCCATGTCCAGGTCCGGCTCTCCTTCGGTCAAATCGAACGTTTCCAGCGTGGCTTCCATCTTTTCCCGGGCTTTCAGGATGGTCTCATGGAGGGTTTCCATTTCCGCCTGGATCTCTGCGTTGATTCTTTCCAGGAACACTTCTGACTTCTTGAGCGTGCCGGCGATGACCGTCCTGGCGGCGTCCTGCTGGCGGGTCATATCTTCGATGAGTTTATTGGCCCGCTGCAAGGCCTCGTTACGGATAAGGACCGCCCTTTCTTCCGCTTCCTTGCGGTATCGTTCCGTGAGTTCTCCCACGAGTTGCCCGGCTTCTTCCCTGGTCTTCTGGATAATCCCGTTGGCTTCCTGCTCGGCGTTGGTACGGGCAGTGTCGAGGATGGCCTTGACGTCTTCCCGGGCCTTTTCGAGCATCTTTTCTTCCTGATCTTTGATACGGGTCTTTGCCTGACGGGCGGCTTCAGCCTCGGCTTCGGTTTCAATCTGCTGACCGCGCTGCCGGGCTTCTTCGATGATGCCTTCGGCGCGCTGCCGGGCGGCGTCTTCAATCTCCTTACCGATTTCAGCGGCTTTTTTCTGGGTCTGGATAATGAACTCTTCCGCCTTCTTCTGTCCTTCCGACAGCATCCCGTTGACCCGGCCCTGGCCTTCCTTGACGATGGCCTCCGCCTTTTGCCAGGCTTTCTCTATGATGGAACTTGCCTGCTCCTCCGCGAGCTGTATAAACCGCTGGTTCTCCGAGCGGATGATCTCTCCCACCTTGGAACGGTAGTCATTCAGTGAATCCGGTGACATGTAATCGGGTCTTTCAGCAACCTGTTCGTTCTCTGACATATCATTGCTCCCGGGGTATATCTTTACAATTCCTATTATCTCCGCCGGGAGGGGCAAATCCCATAGTATGTTGGTAGCCCGCGGGGTAGTACCTTCCGCGCCAGTAACCTGACTTATACAAACCGGAACTGTCTTTGCTATACTTGGCTCAAGAAAGGACTACCATGGATCTGGCGGAAAAGGTACTCAAAGGCGACATCCGGGCGGCCGCCCGGCTGATATCGCTGCTGGAAGACGGAGTCCCCGAGGCCGCTGCGGAGATGGACGCGCTGTACCCTCATACCGGGCGGGCGGCGATCATCGGGGTCACCGGAGCGCCGGGGACAGGCAAAAGCTCCCTGGTCAACGCGTTACTGCGGGAACTGAGGAAGCGGGAGAAGACCGTTGGGGTCATCGCCATCGATCCTTCCAGCGCGGCCACCGGCGGGGCGATGCTCGGGGACCGGGTACGGATGCAGGAGCACAGCAGCGACCCCGGCGTGTTCATCCGTTCCCTGGCGACGCGCGGCTGGGCGGGCGGACTGTCACGGGCGGCGCTGGGGGCCGTGCACGTCCTGGACGCCCTGGGAAAAGACTGCATCTTCCTCGAGACGGTCGGGGCCGGGCAGGTGGAGATCGACATCGCCACCGCAGCGGACACGACGCTCGTCGTCCTGAATCCCGGCGCCGGGGACGATATCCAGACCCTCAAGGCGGGCATCCTGGAGACGGCGG
>CAZQQL010000080.1:0-14097 GCA_964595455.1 uncultured Dehalococcoidaceae bacterium | reverse complement strand
TCTTTGAGGGCAACTTTACGTCCCGGCTGGAATACCTGCTCGATTTCCCCAAAGGTTCGCTCCTCGTCCGGCTGGATACCACCGATATCAAGCGCGCCAAGGAAGTCCTCAAGGACCACCTCTGCATCCAGGGCAATGTGCCTTCCTCGCTGCTGCAGGTAGGCACTGTCGACCAGGTCAAGGACTACTGCCGGGAACTCATCGATACCATCGGCAGGGGAGGCGGGTTCATTCTTTCCCCGCGCAGCTCCACGGATGAAGCGAAGCCGGCAAATCTCAAGGCGATGATCGATTTCACGCAGGAATACGGCGTCTACCGTTAAATTTTTGTGATATCGCCGCCAAAAGGATGACAGCAGTCGCTTCGTGTGGTACCATTAAGTCACATGTGATGTATTGGAGGTATGGCGGCAAATGGTAGATTCCCTGTCCCGGCACCTGGAGTTCGGATTTATCGGGAACCTGCGCGACCTTGGTGGGTTTGCCACGAAGGGCGGCCGGAACGTAGCCTGCGGGAAGGTATTCCGCAGCAGCGAGCCGCGCCAGGAAACCATCGGCCATGTCATGGACCTGCAGCGGAGCACGGGGCTGACCACGGTAATCGATCTCCGCGGACAGGAAGAGATCAACCAGGAGCCGGTCAGTCTTTACGGTGAGGCCGGCATCCGTTATCACAACGTCCCGTTCATCGGCGGGAGCCTCAACCAGAAGCCGGAACTGGACCTGGTGAGCGGGTTCACCTGTATGGGTGAATTCTATCTCTATCTGCTGCGCGACCCGGAATACCGGCAGCAGATCATCCAGGCGCTGGAAATCATCGCGGAGCCGCACAACCATGCCGTCCTGTTCCACTGCGCCGTCGGCAAGGACCGCACGGGCATCCTGGCAGCCTTCATCTACAGCATACTCGGCGTCACGGACAGCGATATCGTGGAAGACTACGTGGCGACCTCCATAGCCATGCCGGCATTCATGGAACGGCTCAAGGGCAACCAGCAGATGATGGAAATGCTGGAGAAGTTCCCGGTCTACATGTGGGAAGCCTCGCCGATATCCATGGAGCTGTTCCTCGCCGGGTTGCAGGAAGAATACGGGTCCCTGGAAGAGTGCCTGCTGCATTCCGGCGCCGACGAGTCCCTGTTCCCCAGACTACGGGACGCACTGCTGGAGTAGGGGAGACCAGTCCCGGCCTTTTCAAAAAGTTAACATAACGTTAACCAGCAGCCTGATTTTCATTCGGAAAATCCCACCCGATTATGCTACCATGAAAATGTGGGACGTTTTGTTGAAGACAAGCCGGGCAGCCCCTGCCAGCCTTTATATGTAGAATCAGTAGGTAACCTGAGAGACCTCGGCGGGAGTGTGACCCGTTCCGGACGCCGCGTAGCTGCGGGCCGGCTTTTCCGCAGCGCCGAACCGCTCTGCAACACACCCGAGGACCTGGAAGAACTCCGCGAAATCACCGGCGTAGCGACCGTCCTCGATATCCGCAGCGAAGATGAGATCAGCGCGGAGCGCGTGGCGCTTTTCAGCCGGGGCGGCGTTCGGCACTGCAACGTCCCGTTCACCGGCGCCCACCTGGAGAGGGAGCCGAGGCTGGACATCTACGGGCGTCACACAGACCTGGGAACGTACTACCACTTCCTTCTCAGCGATGACAGGTACCGGCGGCAGATCATCAAGGCGCTGGAGGTCATCGCGGAACCGGCCAATCACCCGGTGCTCTTCCACTGCATGGTCGGCAAGGACCGTACCGGCATCCTGGCGGCGGTCGTACTGGAACTGCTGGGGGTTTCGGACGAGGACATCGCGCGGGACTATGCCATGACGGAAATAAGCATGCCGGGGTTCCTGGAACGATTGGCGAGCTACCCGGAAGGGGCCAGGATGATCGAGTCGTACCCTGCCTGGATGTGGCGGTGCCGTCCGGAGTCGATCAAGCTGTTCCTCGAGATGGTCAGGGACGAGTATGGTTCGATGGAAGACTGCCTCAAGCAATCCGGCGCGGACGAAGGGTTGTTCCAGCGCCTGCGGGACGCGCTGCTGGAGCAGTAGTACCCAGTTATAGAAATTCCGCCCGCTCGCCCTGAGCTTGTCGAAGGGCACGCCGGTCTTATCAGTACCACACGCCGAGTATCAGCCGAACATGATGACGTTCCGGAATGACTCTCCCTTTTCCGAGCTGGCGATGGCTGTATTGATGTCTTCCAGCCGATAGCGTCCGCCGATGAGTTCGTCCAGCTTAAGCCGGCCGCTCCGGTAAGCGCTGATCAGGTCCGGGATGTCCTTCTGGAGGTCAGCTGAGCCCATGTAGCCGCCGATGAGGTGTTTTTCCGTGGGTATCAGCTCCAGCGGGGAGAAACAGAATTCCTGTCCGACCGGGGGCAGCCCAATGAGCACGATGGTGCCGCGCGGCCCGGCCATGGCCAGGCCCTGCCGGATGGCGGCGATGCTGCCCACGGTGACGTAGACGTAATCCGCGCCGCGGCCGCTCGTCAGGGACTTGACGTCATCCATGGCGGTCTGGCTTTTAGCGTTGACGCCGTGCGTCGCGCCGAACTGCTTCGCCTGGTCGAGTTTACTATCCAGGGTATCCACGGCGATGATGGGGTAGGCCCCCACGAAAGCGGCGCCCTGGATGGCGTTGACACCGACGCCGCCCGCTCCCAGGACGACGACGCTCTGGAAGGCCTTAACCTGCGTCCGCTTGACCACCGCCCCGAAGCCGGTGGTAACGCCGCAGGAGAGCAGGCAGGCACGGTCGAGCGGCATGTCCGCGGGTACCTTGATCAACTGGGACTCGTCCACGAGGATGCATTCGCTGAAGCCGCCGACGTTGGCCTTCTGGTTGATGGGGTCGCCCTGCCTGTCCCGCAGCCTTATTTTGGACGGCGGGGCGAACTTGGCCTGGCAGAGGTGCGGCAGGCCGGAACGGCAGTAGTAACAATCACCGCAGGCCAGCAGCAGGGAAACGACCACGGGGTCGCCTTTCTTCAGGCTTTTCACGCCGGGACCGACTTCATCAACATAGCCGGCGCACTCGTGGCCGGGCACGAAAGGCAGCGGGCCGGGAAGCTCGCCCTTGATATCATGGATATCACTGTGGCAGATGGCCGTGGCGGCGACCCTGACCCGGACTTCCCGTTCTCCGGTCTCCGCCAACTGGATATCTTCCACCCTGAGAGGCTGGCCGAATTCATAACAGACCGCAGCTTTCATGTGTCCTCCTTGTGCGTTCGAGATAGAGAAAACCTGCCGGACGGGTAAGGGAACAGGTGCTACCACAGACTATAACAACAGGGAATGCAAGTCAAACTGTTTTCCCATCACCTCTTTGCCGGGAGCCGCTTTTTTGCTATACTGAGGCATCGCCTGTATTCCCGGTCAGCCAGAAACAGTGTTCAGCAGGAACGTTAAAGGAGTGTTCTCATGAACTACAGAGAAGGCAACGCGGTGATCGAAGGTATCAGGATCCACTACTACCGGACCGGCAACGGGAAAACGCCTTTCGTCCTGCTGCACGGGGCTTCGGACAACGGTCTCTGCTGGACGCCGTTCGCGGAGACCCTGATCAAGAATTACGACGTCATAATGGTGGACGCCCAGGGTCACGGGAAATCGGACCGGCTCGATGAGACGTTCCAGTTCAGCAACCATGCCGACCAGATTGCGGGACTGCTGAGTGAACTGGGGGTGGAGAAGCCGGTCATCATGGGACATTCCATGGGCGGGGGCACGACGACGCACATCGCGGTCAACCACCCGGACGTCCCACGGGCCATCATCCTGGAAGACCCCGCCTGGATGGACCAGACCGCGCCCGCACCCGAGAATGAAAAGCCTCCCACGCCGGAAGAATTCGCCCGCATGGTGGAAGCTTATGCCCGGATGACGGCGGAGGAGATATTCGCCCAGGGCAAGAAAGAACACCCGATATGGTCCGAGGCGGAACTCGCTCCCTGGGCGGAATCGAAAAAGCAGTTCGATCCCACCCTTTTCACCCGCCTGCAGATCGACCGGCCTTCCTACCGGGAACTCGTACCGAAGATAGCCTGCCCGACGCTGCTAATCACCGCGGAAAACGGCATCGTCAGCCGGGCGGTGGTTGAAACGGCGGAAGACCTGTGGGCCTGCGAGCACCCGTTCCGCTGTGTGCGCATCCCGGGGGCGGGGCACAATATCCGGCGTGAGCAATTCCAGGAATTCTGCCGGGCGGTGACGAGTTTCCTCAAAGACATCGAGTAGACACGGTCTGCCATCACCTGGTTCGACAGACCCAGCGGTATTGGAGAAGTTCGCATGAACGGGTCTCGAGAGGAACCGGGTGGGCGGGACTACCCCTCATCTTAATCTTCTCCCGCAAGGGGAGAAGAGACGGGGAAGGGAGAAAAACATGCTCGCCCTTTGACAGGTTCAGCATGAGCGGGTTTGGAAGGTGTTGTCCAAAGAATAACCGGTTTTGAGCAGGAGGGTTTTCCGTGGAAGAACGCATCGAAGGCCTGCTGGCGCAGTTGACCCTGGAAGAAAAGGTGGGTATGATGTCCGGCATCGACAACTGGCACACCATGCCGGTGGAGCGGCTCGGCATCCCCGCAATCAAGGTAACGGACGGCCCGCACGGCGCTCGCACCATCGATGACGATGACAACGCCCGCACGATCCCGGCGACCTGTTTCCCGACGGGCAGCGCCCTGGCAGCGACCTGGAACCCGGAGCTTATCGAACGGGTAGGGGAAGCCCTCGGAGAGGAGACCCGCGCCCGTGGCTGCGCGGTGCTGCTCGGGCCATGCGTTAACATCCACCGGGCGCTTTTGGGAGGGCGCAACTTCGAGAGCTACTCGGAAGACCCGTACCTTTCCGCGCGGATGGCCGCCGCTATTGTGAAAGGAATCCAGAGCCGGAGGACCGCCGTCTCGGTCAAGCACTTCGCCCTCAACAACCAGGAATTCGAGCGCATGTCCATCAGTTCCGAAGCCAGTGAGCGCGCCATGCGGGAGATCTATTTTCCGTCCTTTGAAGCGGCGGTGAAAGAAGGCGGCGCCTGGACGGTGATGTGCTCCTACAACCGCATCAACGGCACCTACGCTGCGGACAACCGTTGGCTCCTGACCGATGTCCTCAAGGAAGACTGGGGCTTCACCGGGCTGGTCATGTCGGACTGGTTTGCCGTTCACAGCACGGTGGAAGCGGCGTCCAGCGGCCTGGACCTGGAAATGCCAGGGCCGCCGCTACACTTCGGGGAAAAGCTGCTGGAAGCCGTGAAGAGCGGCCTCGTGAAGGAAGAACAGATAGACGACGCCGTCCGCCGCCTGCTCCGGCTGATGGAGCGCACCGGCGCCCTCGATAAACCATTGGAAGTAGATGAGGAGAAGCTCGACATCCCGGAGCACCGCCGGCTGGCGCGGGAGGTCGCGGGTGAAGCCATCACTCTGCTGAAGAATGAAGGTTCTCTGCTGCCGCTGGACCTTTCACGTGTGAAATCGATCGCCGTCATCGGGCCGAACGCAGCCAGGGCGGCCGTACAGGGCGGCGGCAGCGCCCAGGTGACGCCCCACTACACCGTTTCCCCGCTGGAAGGCCTCCGGGACGGCTGTCCGGAACGCGTTAGCATCTACTATGAAACGGGATGCCCCAACAACGTCCGCAGCCTGCCGATGGACAAGGACCTGTACCTGTCCGCGCCGGGTTCGAACCAGCCCGGCCTCAGGGGGGAATACTATGCCAATAACGACTTCGCCGGGGAACCGGCGATGGTACGGGCTGACGGGGGCATCGATTTCCGGTGGTTCGGGCAGAACGGACCGGTAGGCGGTGACGATTTTTCCGTCATCTGGACAGGCATCTTCACCCCGGCGGAAAAGGGCACGTATACTTACGGACTGGTGACGGACGGCTGGGCGCGGGTCTTCATCGGCGATACCGAGGTCTGCGGCACCTGGGGCAGTTCCCGGCAGGGAGAAGTCTTTGCCGAGGCGGAAACGCTGGGGAGCATCGACCTTGAAGCGGACCGTCCGTACAACGTGAGAATCGAGTACCGCCGCGAGCCGGACCGCCAGCCGCTGGGCCGGATCATCCGGGTAGGCTGCAATCCGCCGCTGCCGGCGGACCTCGTCGAGCGCATGGAGGCGGCGGCTTCAAAAGCGGATGTCGCCATTGTCTTTGCCGGACTCACCCATGAGTACGAGAGCGAGGGATTCGACCGCAAGACCATGGAACTGCCCGCCGCCCAGGTAGAACTGATACGACGCACGGCCGCGGCCAATGCGCATACCATCGTCGTACTGAATAACGGTTCGCCGGTGAGCCTGGCGGAATGGATCGATGACGTCCCCGCGGTGGTCGAGGCATGGTTCCCCGGCCAGGAGTGCGGCAACGCCATCGCCGATGTCCTGCTGGGGAGGGTCAATCCGTCCGGCAAGCTGCCGGATACCTTCCCGGTGAGGTACGAGGACAACCCCGCTTACCCGAACTACCCCGGTTCGCACGGCAAGGTCAACTACGCCGAGGACATCTATATAGGCTACCGGCACTACGATGCGAAAAAGGTGGAACCGCTGTTTCCGTTCGGGCACGGGCTTTCCTACACGAGCTTCGAGTACCGCAACCTGAGGGTCACGCCCGAGGTGAAGAAGGGTGAAGAGGTCAGGGTCAGCATCGATGTCACCAATACGGGAAGACGGTACGGCAAGGAAGTCGTGCAGGTCTATGTGAGGGACGTGCAGTCAAGCCTGTCGAGACCTGTGAAGGAACTGAAGGCGTTCCGGAAGGTGGGACTGCAGCCAGGCAAGACGGAAATGGTGACGTTCACACTGGACGAGCGGGCGCTGTCCTTCTACGATCCCGCGGCCGGCGACTGGGTTGCCGAACCGGGGAGTTTCGAGGTGCTGGCAGGGAGTTCCTCGCGGGAGATCCGGGCGAGGGCGAGCTTCGAACTGGTTGACTAGAGCTTGCCGGCAATCTCGAGGAACAGCTTGGCCAGGACCTGGCGTTCTTCGCTGTTGGCGGCGTCCCAGAGTTCGACGATCAGTTCTCTTTCGCCGGAAGCGGTTGCAGCCCGGAAATGCAGGAAATCGTCCAGGCGCAGCACGAGGTTCGCAATGGTTGTGTCCTGATAGTACAAGCGGCTGTCTTCGATCGTCACTTTCAGCCGGTGCCGCCAGTCTTCCCGATAAGCCTTGTAATCAAGGGGTCCCAGGTGAGTTTTCAGGGTATCGTCCATTTCAACCTCACAAACTCGCTGGTATTCACATATAGTACCAGAGGCTATCAATGATGGCAATACTTGCGCCTCAATGAGGTATCGGGTATCCTAGCCTTGAAACCTCACGATTGATGGAGAAAGACAATGGCGCTGCGAATCCGCTCCCGGCGGATGTGGCAATCCAGGAGATCGGGACCGCTTCGCTACGCTCGCAAAGACAATTTCTGACAACGGTTGAAAACAAGCAAAACCTGCAGTCTTCTTGCTGGTTTCATCACCGGAGCTTTGACATGAGATACATTATCTACGGGGCCGGCGGCATCGGGAGCATCATGGGCGGGCACCTGTTCCGTACCGGACACGACGCCGTACTCATCGGGCGTCCCGGCCACGTCGATGCCGTAAACCGCGGCGGCCTCAAGCTGGTCACACCGACCGGAACGTACATCGTCCGCATCCCGGCGGTGACCGGGCCGGAGCAAATACAGTTCCGGCCGGATGACGCAGTCCTGCTCTGCATGAAGGGGCAGGATACTGACAACGCCCTGAAGGCTCTCAAGGAACAAGTACAAAATGTGCCGGTCTTCTGCTTCCAGAACGGGGTACGCAACGAGGAGACCGCCGCGACGTACTTTCCGGACGTCTATGGCGCGATGGTACGAGTCGGGGCGGTGTATATCACCGACGGCGAAGTCGTCTGCCGCCGTGACCCGCCCGGCTGGTACATCATCGGGCGTTACCCGAACGGCTCGGATGAAGTCGTGGAGACGGTCGCGAAGGGCCTGCGAGAAGCGGGTTATTTTGTCCGAACGTCCGAAAACGTCATGCCTTACAAGTGGGGCAAGCTCATGGCCAATCTCGGCAACGCCGTGGGCGCGATAACCGATGGGGGCTGGGATGAGACCGGCTTCATCTACCGGGCGCTGGCGGAAGAGGCGCGGAACATTGTAGACAAGGCCGGCATCGAGGTGATCTCCCAGGAACAGGTGAGCCGGGAATGGCCGGAGATTTCCGCCCCGTTAAAGGGGGAGATCCGGACGAACGAGCAGAGTTCAACGTGGCAGAGCCTGGCGCGCGGCCAGGGCAGCGTCGAGACGGACTTTCTCAACGGGGAAATTGTGCGCGCGGCGCGGCGCATCGGCCTGGCGGCGCCGCTGAACGAGAGAATCACGAACCTGACCATGGAGATGGCCGTCTGCAAGGAGAAGCCGGGTAAATACAGCCCGCAGGAACTTGCCGGGCGGCTGGGACTAACCGACAACAAGGAGAACCGATGAACATACAGACTCTGCACCTGGTGTATTTTTCACCGACCGGAACGACGAAGAAGACGCTGGAAGCCATCGCCCGGGGGACGGGCGTTAAAAATATCCTCCACCACGATATCACCCTGCCGGGCTCGGTCCCGGAAAAGACCATCGAATTTCCCGCCAATGAAATGGTCATCCTGGGGGCACCGGTCTACGCCGGGCGGCTGCCGGACGTGGCCGTACAGCGATTGAGCAAGTTCCGGCCCGCGGGTTCGCCGGCGGCGGTAGCGGCGCTGTACGGCAACCGGGAGTACGAAGACGCCCTGCTGGAAATCGGGGAACTGGCTGCCGCCACGGGATTTGTCGTCATCGCGGCCGGGGCTTTCCTCGGCGAGCATTCCTATTCCACGCCGGAAACGCCTATCGCCGCCGGACGGCCGGACGCCGAAGATAAACGCAAGGCGGAGAAATTCGGCGGTGAGGTCATGGAACTGTTCCAGGCCATCTCCAAACCGGAGGAAGTTACCATGCCGGAACTGCCCGGCAACCGTCCTTTCCGTCAAAAAGTGAAGCATCCTAACGCTCCGCCGGAAACTGATATGGAGAAGTGTACGCTGTGCGGCGAGTGCGTAGAAGTGTGCCCCGTGGGAGCCATCAGCATCAACGGCGGCCTGGCAACGGACCGGGAACTCTGCATCCTCTGCTGCGCCTGCGTTAAAAACTGCCCGGAGCAGGCCCGTGCGTTGACGGATCCCCGGATGAAGCAGATTACGGAGCGAGTCTGCCGCCTGACCGTACGCAGGAAGGAACCGGAGACGTTCATCGGCGGCATTGCTGCCTGAGACATAGATTGCATCATGATGAACGCTGGCGTTCCGTTAACATAAACCGGGGTGCGTTTTTCATCAGAGTCCTTTATAATGTTTGAACATCTGGAGCGGGGGAATATGCGTTATGTTTGAGAGGATTGCACAGCAGGGTCAGGCACGGGTATTCGGGGTGTGGCGGCTGCTGGACCACGCGAGGTTCCTGATTGCGCGTCTCCGCGAACGGGAGCTTGCTTCGTTCGGCATCACCCCGGAGCAGGCTTTCGTCCTTGACATCCTCAATGAAGGTCACGGCTCCAGCACAATCAATGAAATCGTAGGAATTACTGAGCGGCGGCACCATTCTATTTCCACGCTGGTGCGCCGCATGATCGACCAGGGGCTGGTCAGCCGGAGCATGAATGCCGGCGACCGCCGGAGCTTCGATATCCACATCACGGAAAAAGGCCAGGGCCTTTTCGACCGGATAACGCGGGACTCGGTCATCGATGTTTTCAATTGTCTCGACGGGGAAAGCATGAACCAGCTTGCGGGTCATCTGAGGAAGCTGCTTGAGTCTGCCCGCCAGCATGACGGACAGGCTCCGTAACCCGACCTCACCCCCCTTTTCCCGCGTTCCGCATTGCGGCGAGGGGGACGATAGATGTGCTGATTTCTCATGGTCCGACAGTCTCGTCATGAGCAGAAATGACGGCTCGAGGGTAACGGGTTAGGATGGTGGGTAAAGAGGGAGTAAAGGTTTTACCCACGAGACTATCCCGGGTCAAAAGCTCGAATGCCCGATCAATGCATGTATCGATGCATTGAAAAGTTCATCGATAATCGCCGTTCCGCAGGGCCTTTAAGAGCCTGAAGAAGGGCATTTCCGGCCGGGTGGTTTTTTGACAAAGCGGTGAGCCTGTGTTATATATACGCTGAATTACCTGCCGCCGGTGTTCCGGACTGGACTATGGTGCTCCAGCGGTACGATAATGGAACGAGGAGGAAACCGCCATGCCTGATACTGCAGCTTTAAAGAAAAAAGTCGATGAACTGGCCGCCCGGAAGTGGGACGATGCCGGCATCGACGCGAGGGTCAAAAAACTGTTCGCGGAAGGGATACCGAAGAAGGACCTCGACGCGAAGAAACTGAAGGCGAACAAGCAGGAAATCCTCGACCGCGTCCAGTTCCGCGCCGAGGAATACAACTATTATTTCAAAAACTGTTCACAGGGAACGGCGCTGGCGCTGCTGGAGGAGTTCGGGCTGGGGACTATGAAGAACATCGAAGCCCTGGAGTTCTATCCGGGCATCGGTGGCATGGGAGAGGTCTGCGGGGGCATCACCGGCAGCCTTGTAGCGCTCGGCCTCTTCTTCAACCGTGAAAAACGCATCGAGCCAGACATGATCGGCAAGGGCATGAAGCTGGCCCAGAAGTTCATCGCCTACTTCGAAGACGAGGTCGGCGATATCCATTGCGCGGATATCATCGAAACGGTGGTCATCGGCAAGAAACTGAATCCGGGCGAAAGCGATGCCGCCATGGCCAGCTTTGCGGGGGAGAAAGGCTTTGAGAAGTGCGGTCTGCCGCCCGGTTACGGGGCCAGGCTTTGCGCCGAATTCATCATCGATTATCTAAACAAAGCCTGATCCTAACCGGAAAAGGGGGATTTTTATCATGCCTAAAATCGAACTGGCCGGCGAACTGTATGAAGTGGACAAGGACGGTTTCCTCCAGGAAAAGGACCGATGGACCGAGGACATAGCGCGGGCTTATGCCGCCAAAGACGGCATCGCCGAACTGACTGACGAGCACTGGAAGATCATCCGCTACCTGCGCAGCTATTACCAGAAAAACGGGATGTGCCCGACCATCCGTACCTTAACCAAGGAGATGGACATCAGGCTCCGGCGCATTTACGATCTTTTCCCGGAGGGTCCCGGGGACTCGGCCTGTAAATGGGCGGGTATTCCCGGCACATCGGGCTGTCACTAGGAGCGGAGATGAAAGGCAGCAATAAGGAGATAGTCGAAAGATTTTGCCGGGATGTTTTCGTCGATCATGACCTGTCTTACCTCGACGAGTATATGCGGGACGACTATATCCAGCACAATGACATCGCCGAGACCGGCAAACAGGGATTCAAGGACCTTTTTGTCAAGACGTTCGAATCCCTGCCGGACTTCAAGTACAACGTCCACATGACGGTGGCCGAGAATGACATCGTGGTGGTCTACAGCACCATGACGGCCACGCATCAGGGTGAATGGCTGGACCAGGCGCCTACCGGGAACCGAATCAAGATCGATGTCGTCGACATCTTCCGGGTCAGGGACGGCATGATCTCGGAACACTGGGACGTGGCGGACACCTTGACCCTGTTCAGCCAGTTGGGAGCCGTTCAACGTCCGAGATACGGGGTGGAGAGAAAAGACTGACCTTTACCCCCGGTCGAGGCGACGGCCGGATTCTATCCTGGATACAAGAGAGCGGTTTCAGTGGAACGGCGTATGTCGCTCTCGTCTTTCTCACAAAGCCGGGAAAAAGACAACCGTCTACCATCCAAAGGTCTCTACGGTCGAGCCGTTTTAATTCGTTTGCTTCAGTCTGATCCGAACAGATACATCAGGCTCGATACGTCAGCCACGTTTTCCAGTTCCATGACCATTTGCTGGATTTTGATTAATGTCGCCTCGTCATAACCACCGTAGAGACCGCATTTTCGGTACTTGGCCACGAGTTCATCGGGTGTATGGGGGTTTTGCGGCTCGCCCTTGGGGTGGTCGATGACATAGCTGTAAACAGCGCCGTCTTTCATCTTTACGGTGACTTCCTGGTGGGCGAAGGGGCCGGCGGCGGCATCGTCCATAAAGACCCAGTTGACCTTGTCGATGAGCCGGTTCGTGTTCTCGTCCCTGACGGCTTCATCGGTGAAGAAGCTGAAGTCGATCTCGCCGTGGATGAGCGCCCGGCACAGGCAGTAGACGAGGCTGAACCGGCCCTGGACGCCGTCCTCGGGGTGCGGCGCGAAGGCGATGCTCTTCATGATTTCGGGTACGCGGAACTCAATGGAATCTATCTGCGGCCAGTCGATGGAGTATTTCTCGCGGACCATGAGGCCGCCGTACGCGCCGAAGTGGCTTATATGCGCGCAGGGATACGCCTTGAACATGAGGCCGGGGTCGACGATGTTCCACGGATTGCCCAGGGCTTCGATCAGCCGGCGCTGGCTGTCCAGCGGGGCGGGGCCGGACCTGGCGGAGAAGGCGTTGTAGAAACCGTTGGGGCCTTCAAGGATGCCGGGATACGTGGCGGTGTAGCTCTTCAGAGCCAGGAGACCGGCCTCGATGCCGTGCCGGGCGGCGTTGCCGGAATGGATGTGCCCGGCCATCGAGCCGAAGTTCCGTATCAGGCCGCAGGACATGGAGGAAGCGATACCGAGCGTCATCACGGTCCGGGGGTGGTCCATGTTCAGCAGTTTGGCGACGGCCGCCGCAGCGCCCATGACGCCCAGCACGCCGGTGGGTTCCCAGCCTTCCCGGCCTGCCTTGACCTCACTGGCCAGCAGGCCGATCGCGCCGTAAGCCTCGACGCCCAGGCAGTAGGCGGTCAGGACATCTTGACCGGACATTTTGTATTTTTCCCCGAGTGCGAAAAGAGCGGGCAGGATGCCGGTGGACGGGTGGGCCAGACCGGCCTCGGGGAAGTCCAGGCAGTCATCGAAGTCCTGGGAATGGGAGGAGTTGCCATTGACCAGGGCAGCCAGAGCGCAGCTCGCCTTGAAGGTATTACCGATGACCGTGGCCTCCCCGATTGATTGCTGTTCCCTGACGAGTTCGGCCACCATGCGGCTGGAAGGCTCCCGGCTGCCGGACATAGCCACGGCAAGGTGGTCCAGCACGGCCGGTTTGGCTTTAGCGATGAGTTCCGGCGGCAGGTCCTGATAGTTGGTCTTGCAGATGAAATCGGCGAGGGCTTCAGTAAACATCGCGGCGCTCCTCCGGTTTGTTTATCGGGGCGGATTGGTATGGCGGGCCCGTTTCTCCAGTATACACTTTATGCGGAGGTGAAGACAGCGTGTGTGAGAAACATGTTGAGTTGTCTGCCTTTCTAAAATGCAAACTTGAGGGAATATGCATTTCAACCTGAGTGACTGAGGTGGAACTTATTGAACGTCACATGACAACACAGTTATATTTACAAAGATAACTTGGGATACCTTAAACCAATTCTATTCGCTGAATAGGGTGATCACAATTCCAAGTATAGAAAGGGTTAATACTGCAACAATATAGAGCTTACTCGGACTAGTTGTCTTAAAATATTGGTGCGGTGGCAAATAGTCTTGATATCCGTTATCTTTTAATATTAAGGCTCTCTTATCGCGAATATGGTTAGTGCGTTCACAATATGAAAAACGTAGCTTAATAGCAACAATTCCAATCAAAGCAAAGACGAAAGGATAAACGATCTTAATTGCAAGTCCAGGTAAAGGTATGTTTTGTTGTCCGGTAATTACGGCAATTTGTGCGAGAAGACTATAAGTGTATAGCCAATTAAGACGACTCCTATAGAAATGCAACTCACGGTCTAGAGATTCTATAAGGTCTTTAGAGGACAAATTCATGATAACCCTCCCAAGAGCAGATTCCTTCTTGATCTATGTCTTTACATACCTAGTACATCTTCTTGAGAATGCTTCTCCACCATAGCGATGAAACTCTGGCTAAGAGTGTATAGACAAAATCATTAACAAAGGGGGGAAGGACTTACGCTTGAAGGTCTGGTACGCCGTGGAGGGCTCGAACCTCCGACCCGCTGATTAAAAGTCAGCTGCTC
>CAZQQL010000079.1:14741-14893 GCA_964595455.1 uncultured Dehalococcoidaceae bacterium | reverse complement strand
CTTGCCATCAGGGAAGGATAGAATAGCAGTACTACCTATTGATACCTTTGGTGGACCTGAGGGGATTCGAACCCCTTACCTCTGCGATGCGAACGCAGCGCTCTCCCAAATGAGCTACAGGCCCATAAACAAATCTATGATACCATGCTGAG
>CAZQQL010000079.1:12781-14641 GCA_964595455.1 uncultured Dehalococcoidaceae bacterium | reverse complement strand
ATCCCTTACCTCCCCGATGAATCGGGGCGCTCTCCCAAATGAGCTACAGGCCCATAAACAAATCTATGATACCATGCTGAGGTCAACAATGAATAGAGCCAGAGGATAACCAATAGTTGGATCCCTTACCTCCCCGATGAATCGGGGCGCTCTCCCAAATGAGCTACAGGCCCATGGACCTCACACTATTATACCACACCGCTTAGCGTTCTATGCTCTTGATACGGAACTTCAACTTGCCCACCGGCGCCTTGAACTCCACCACGTCCCCGGGACGTTTTCCAAGCAGCGCTCTGCCCAGGGGTGAGGCAAGTGAAATCTTGCCCTTGAGAGCATCGACCTCACGCGGGTCCACGATGGTGTATCGGCAGTCCTCGCCGGAGGCCATGTCGCAGAGAAGCAGGCAATCGCCGACCCCGGACTTGTTGCCGGCCGTTTTCTTATCGTCGAGGATCGTGGCGACACGTAACGTCTCCTCGAGTTCCTTGACGCGCCCTTCGACATGCCCGCGCTCTTCCTTGGCGGCGTGGAGCGGGGCGTTTTCCCGGAAGTCTTTATCTGCGGCGGCTTTCTGGATCTCCAGGATAAGCTCCTTGCTGCGGGCTTTCAGGTTCTCCAGTTCCGCCACCAGTTCGGTATGGCGGTCACGGGAAAGGGTGACGGCTTCTGCTTGTTTCTGATTGACGGGGGTGGGTTTTTTGGCCTTGGGCTTGCGGGTCTTGACATGAGTCCCCAGGTTGGTGGCGCTCCAGTTGCTTTTCTTGGCGAAGGCGAGGAAGGAGCGAAGGATTTCAAGTTTTTTCTGGTAATCGGTATCAGATGTGGAAAGTTGTTCGGCGTATCCGGCGACGGCGGGGGGAGCCAGGCGGCTGAAGCTGAGGTCCCAGCCGATCCACCGGGCGAACTTGAAGAGCACCGTCTGGCCGATTTCCCTGTTTTCCGCCGGAAGCTTCATTATGAAGCTGGATACTGCCTCGCCGAGCGTGGGAATCCGGTCAGGGCTAGTCATAGTGCAGTTATCTCCATTGGTCGAATCTGGTTTCATTGTATCGTGTCCGCGAGCCTCGGGTCAAACTACCGGCCTGAGAAAGGCAGATGGATTAATGCCCGTAGCGCCAGCCCCGGCCGGTGCCGGACAAAACGGCGCAGCGCTCCGCCGTGCCAGTCGAACTTGAGGTCAGGCTCCCGCAGCAGCGCTTCGGCGATGCCCTGTTCGCGTACCGTCCTGAAAAGCCGGTCGATGAATCCGTAACCCAACCGCTCGTACAGCCGTCGGGCAAAGTAGCCTTCCCGAAGTTCTTTCCCGAGTAGTTGTTTCCAGTCGCGCTCATAACCGGCCAGGCTGGCGGCGGAAAGATCTCCTGTTTTCAGGGCGCGGTCGAGGTGTTTCGCGGCGATATCGGCGCAGAGCAGGCCGTAGTAGATGCCGCCGCCGGTGACTGGCTTTACCTGGCCGGCCGCGTCGCCGACAACGAGGACGCGGTCCCCGAATGTCCTGGGCAGCGGTTTGAGAGGGATACCGCCGTAGTGCAACGGAACGTCAGCCGAGATGATCTTACCTTGCGCGGCAAGCTGCAAAAGCCATTCTTTCAGCAGTCCGTGCGGATTGTGCCTCGCCAGCAGCCCCGCCCTGGCTTTGCCGGGTGCAGTCGGGGCCAGCCAGCCGAAGAACTTCGGGGAGACATCTCCGAAATAGACCTCCACTTCTTTGAGGGATGGGGCTTCGACTTCCGCCTGCGCGCCGGTGGTGACATCGCCGTGGCGGCCCATTCCCAGCGATGAGATCAACCCCCGGGAATACCCGCAGGCGAATATAACGCCTCGACTGTCCAGGATGTCCGTCCTGCCTTTTTCTTTGTA
>CAZQQL010000079.1:0-12771 GCA_964595455.1 uncultured Dehalococcoidaceae bacterium | reverse complement strand
TGTATGCTACAGATATAGCTTCTCCGGAGTAGCCGGCGAGTTCGATGATCTCGCAATTGAAACGGAATTCCGCTCCGGCCTTTTGGGCCCGGACAGCCAGGGTTTCATCAAAGGCGTCACGGTCCACGATACAGGCCTGGTCCTGCTCCCGTTCCACGCGGACAAAATCCCCGGAAGGTGAAAACAGGCTGGCGCTGTTGTAGCGGCGGAGGATGACGGAAGGCGTTATGCAGAATGCTTCCAGGCACTCGATGCTGATGATGCCGGTACAGCAGAGTTTGCCGCCGGGAGCGGGTTTGCGTTCAAGAACGAGCACATGATGGCCCGCTCCGGCGAGCCGCTCAGCCACCCGGCTGCCCGCCGGTCCGGCCCCCACCACGATGACGTCATACATGCATTACGTCCGGCCTACGCTTCTGTGCTATTCGAAAATGCCCTTTTTCCGCAGGCTGTCGATTTCTTCCTGGGTCATCCCCAGGACTTCCCGGCAGATCTGATCGGTATGCTCGCCGACGAGGACGGCCCGCTTGATCTGTGTCTCCGCCCCGGAAAGCTTGATCCCGGCAGGATGGTAGTACCGCAGCCGTCCCATATAAGGATGGTCCAGTTCCCGGTAGAAGTTGTAGTAGTTCATCTGTGGGTCTTCATCGATGTCACGGGCATCCGACACAGTGCCGGCGCCAACGCCGGCCTTCTGCAGCAGCTCTTCGACGGCTTCCGGCGGATTGTTGACGGTCCAGGATTCCACCAACCTGTCCAGTTCATCGCTGCGGGCTGCCCTGCCCGCCGCACTCCCGAAGTCCGCCCGCAGCGTCCACGGAGGCGTACCGATGGCCTGACGGAAAGCATGCCATTCTTCATCTGTCATGACGGCGATGGCCACCCAGCGGTCTTCCCCCTTGCATTTATAGATGCCGTGAGGAGCGGCGAATTCGCACTTGTTGCCGTTCGGCTTCATCTCGCGGTTGTTGGCCTGGTAGTCCAGGACCAGCGGCGTCATATAGTTGATGCCGGTCTCGATCTGGGAATGGTCGATGTATTGCCCCTTGCCGGTCCGGCGCTTGTAGTCCAGCGCCGCCATGATGGAAAGCGTGGCGTACATGGGGTTCAACTGGTCGGTGTAATACGTGGATGGCGGCACCGGCGGCCGGTCCGGCCAGCCGACCATATTGTCCATGAGCGTGACGGCGGTCAGGATGCTCCCGAAGCCCGGCTGGTCCGCCATCGGGCCGGTGTGACCGTACCCGCAGGTGCGGAACATGATGATCTCAGGGTTGATCTTGCGCAGCCCCTCGTAATCGAGACCCTGCTTGTCCATAACGCCGGCGGGAAAACCTTCCGCCACGATGTCCGCCCATTTGACGAGCTTCTTGAATATCTCGATCGCTTCCGGCTTCTTGAAGTTCAGGGCGATGCCCATTTCCGGCGCGGTATGGGTTATCGAGAAGAAGGCCGAGCGTTCCAGACCTACCGGTTCACCCTCGGGGGCCGGGGCGAACGGCGCGAACTGGCGCACGGGGTCCGGCCTCGTGGCGGTCTCGACGCGGATGGTCGTTGCCCCGAAATGGCTGAGGTAATTACAGGTATATACGCCCACGCCGGCCCAGCAGAGCTGCAGCAGTTTCACTCCTTCGAATGGTTGCTTCGTCATGGTTGACTCCTTTTAGGTAGCAGGTACAATATGTTGCTGGTATGCGTAAATGTCCCCGCCTCTCTTTACGAAAGAGAGGCGATAGTATGAGCTAGCCGCAGTGCTCTGCCAAGCCCGCCTAATTGTCCCTCTTTCGCAAAGAGGGACCAAGGGAGTTTATCATCATTCGCCTCTACTCCTAAATGACCCTCTTTTTCTTCAAATCTGCCAATTCCGTTTCGGACAGGCCGAGCGCGCCGAAGACTTCAGAGTTGTGCTCGCCGATGCGCGGGGCACGGCGCCTGGGGCCGACGTACCCCTGCGTTGTCTTGACAGCCCCGCCGGGGAACTTGAGCGATGTTCCCAATTCCGGGTGGTCGATGTCCTGCCAGAAACCTCGGGCTTTGAGCTGTGGATGGGCCAGGATGTCTTCAGCATTATTACACGGCCCGAGCTGGAACCGGTTCTCCACCGCCATATCGAGCAGTTCCTTCTTGGTGTGGTTCTTGAAGAACTTCTCGAGGATGACCGCCATCTCGTCGGCCTGGGCGCGGGTCATGTCCTCCCAGCTTTTTGTCGTCCAGTCCCAGTCCTTGAACGTGCCGATAGGGATCCCGTCCTTCTCGATATAGGCGAACATGGTGGCGTTGTTCTTGGCGCCGCTGGGGTTCAGCAGCAGGTTGAGGGCGATGTAGCCGTCCTTGCATTCCCAGATGAGCGTGTTGTAGAACGTCGAGCCGTCCTTGAGGGTGACCTCGGCGCGGGCCCGGCCGTGACGGGTGATGACCTTACCGAAGAGCGCGTAGGGACCTTCGACCTCCGCCGAGGCGGTGATATCGATGGCCTGCTGGGCAGATGAGTCCACGTGCTGGCCGGTCCCGGTATGGACCCGCTGGATAAGGGCGATCATCGTGCCGGCAGCCCCGTTCATGGCCCCGAGGCTGTGGGTGTGGCGGAACGACGACACGAGCGGCGGACGGTCGTCATAACCCACGGAATGCACCAGCCCGCCGAGCGCCCGCACCACGATGTCCGGGTCCTTGTAATCCCGGTAGGGGCCTCGCTGCCCGAAGCCGGTGATGGACGTCAGGACGATGCCCGGATTGACGGCGCTCAGGTCTTTGTACCCCAGCCCGAGACTGTCCAGGTAACCCGGAGCGAATGATTCCAGTACCGCGTCCGCCGTTTTCAGCAGTTTTTTAAAGAGGTCACGCCCCGCCTCTTTTTCAATGTCCAGCGTAATACCTTTTTTGTTGGCGTTGAAGGACAGCCACCAGAGGTTCTTTTCCGGATCGGGATCGTCCTTGTAGAACGGGGGCACGGACCGGGATGCGTCGCCGCCCGGTTGTTCTATCTTGATTACCTCCGCCCCGAAATCACTCAGCGCGCGTCCGGCGATGAACGCCTTGTCCGTGGTGATATCGAGGATACGGTAACAACTCAGCATGGCTGGTCCTCCTGTGCATTGGGCTGTGAGAATTTTCGTCCCTTGAAGGGGACAGTGTCCGGAAATCCGCAGGGATTTCTCTGATTCAGATTCATTATAATATCCGGACTCCGCTCGGGGCAACCTGAAGCGTGCTGCGAAGCTCCGCTGGAATTGAGTAAGCTTACGTATACCCGTTGCCGCAGGGGCCGAATGATACTGGACTGAGGCGAACGGCCGTCGGGAGTCCGGTTGGCCTGGAGGTGGGGCGAATTGTGGAAGGCTGGGTTCTGGCGATCATTGCCGCGCTGCCGATCCTGATCATCGGCGTGCTGATGGTCGTTTTTTCCTGGCCGGCCATGCTCGCGATGCCAATCGGCTGGCTCGTCGCCGCTGTCATCGCCGGGACCGCCTGGAGCATGACGTTCGACTGGCTCGGGGCGGCCACATTGGCCGGTTTCATCAACGCCATCGATATCCTCATCATCGTCTTCGGGGCCGTGCTCATTCTGCAATTGCTGCGTGAGTCCGGCACCATCCAGCGCATTTCCTCGTCGATGACATCCATCTCCCGGGACCGACGCTTCCAGGTACTCCTCATCGCCTGGCTCATGGTCTCGTTTCTGGAAGCCGCCGCGGGTTTCGGGACGCCGGCGGCGGTATGCGCTCCGCTGCTGGTCGGCCTGGGATTTCCGCCCCTCATCGCCGCCATCACCGCGCTCATCGGGGACAGCACCGCGGTCTCCTTCGGAGCGGTGGGCGTGCCCATCTGGGGCGGTTTCGAGCCCCTGCGGGAACTGGTGTCGTTGCCCGCGGGACAGAACTTCAACGATTTCCTTGTCAACATCGGCGCTACGGCGGGTATTCTGCACTTCGTCGTCGGGTCGTTCATACCACTTATCATCGTTTCCGTCATGACGAAAATCGCTGAAGGATCGTTCAGCAGAGGGCTGGAAGTCTGGCCGCTGGCGCTGTTCGCCGGGTTTGTTTTCACCATACCGCAGATGGCGGTGGCGGTGTTCGTCGGATATGAATTGCCGGCGCTGCTCGGTTCGCTCATCGCCATCCCGGTATTCATCCTGGCTGTTTCCCGGGGCTTTCTCGCGCCGAAGACCATCTGGGACTTTCCGTCGCGGGAGGGATGGCCGGCTTCCTGGGAGGGGAAGATATCTATCGATACCGGACCCTCCGGCGGGCAAATACCCACCTGGAAAGCATGGCTCCCGTACGGGCTGATCGGCGTGCTGCTGCTCATCACCCGCCTGGACTTCTTCCGCGTTAATGACCTTCTCCAGGGCATCAGGCTGTCCTGGAACGATATCTTCGGAACGGGCATCGGGCGGGGGATCGCGCCGCTGTACAATCCCGGCATCATCCCGTTCCTGCTGGTTGCCTGTATCATCCCCCTGCTCTTCAATCTCAGCTGGCGCCGGACAGTCAAGGTAACGCGGGATACGTTCAGGATGATCGGACCGGCGGCGATAGCGCTGTTCTTCACCCTGGGGATGGTCTACATCTATATGAATTCCAGCGGCCCGGACGAGCGCGATTCCATGCTCATCGTCATGGCCATGACGGCGGCCAATATCGTCGGGACGGCCTGGTACCTGGCGGCGCCGCTGGTGGGCGCCCTGGGGGCGTTCATTTCCGGCAGCAACACAGTCTCCAATATCATGTTCGGCGCGCTCCAGTTGAATACCGCCGAGCAGCTCGGACTGCCAACCACGACCATCCTGGCGCTCCAGGCGGTCGGCGGAGCAGCAGGGAACATGATCTGTATCCATAACGTGGTGGCTGTGCTGACCACGGTCGGGATGCTCGGCCGGGAAGGAATGGTGGTCCGGAGGAATCTCCCGGTTTCCATTCTCTACGCGCTGCTCGCCGGCGGAGCGGCCTGGCTCCTTGCCCCGCTCCTCACAAGCTGGTTCGAATAGAAAACTGCTACTCCACAGTCAGGCGGTTGGTCACGCCGGTCACGCCGTCCGTATGCTGGGCGATCTCGTCCGCCTCGACATAGGAGTCCCAGGTGGGCACGCGGCCGGTCAGCGTAACGTGGCCCTTATTGACCTTGACCGAGATATCGGTCTCGTCGAAGGCGGAACTGCGCCCGACGGCAAGGATGATTTCCTGTTCGATGTCCGGGTCGGCGTCCGATATCGGCGTGTCTACGCTCAGTTCGTTGATGACATCACGCACGCCGATTACATCGGCGGCGATTTCCGAGGCAAGCTGTTTTTCCCAGAATGTCTCTACCGAGCCCTGCAGCAGAACAATCCCTTTCCTGGCCTGCACACGGATACCGGCGGCGTCGATGTCGCTTGTCCAGTCCAGTATGTTGCGGACGGCGGAGGTGATCTCGTCATCGCCGGCTTCCAGTTCCGGCTCAACGATGAGGAGATTTCGGATTTCACGGACGCCCCGTATCGAGCGGGCATCCTCTTCCGCTGCGGCGCGGGAACGCAGCGATGGCACGCTACCTTTGAGGACGACGCTGCCGTCTTTTACTTCCACATCCACTCCTGAAGTTTCCAGGCAGCTGTCCCAGCACAAATGGGCTTCGATGTTTTCCTTGATCGTTGCATCACCGTCCGTTTCGTTCGTCATGGATGCTCCTTTTCATGCCTCCAGCAGTTCCTACCGCCGGAATATGCCGGTCAACTCAAATTTTTCCAGGACGTGGCCTTCCATGGATGAAAGCAATGTTTCCTTATCCTCACCGGGCGGCAGGTCCAGTTCATCGTCCAGGGCATACAAATCGAACCGGTAATGGTGGGAAGCGCCGCGGGGCGGGCACGGACAGCCGTAGCCGATATTCCCGAACGAGTTCGTGCCCTGGAGAGCGCCGTCAGGCAGTCGTTTATGAGCGCCAATGTCTTCATCGAGTCCTGTATCTTCAGCCGGGATGTTGTACAGCAGCCAGTGGGTGAACTTTCTGGGAGAATCGGGATCGTCCATGACCAGCGCGAATGCTCTGGTACCGGTGGGACGCCCTTCCCAGGAGAGCGGCGGAGATATGTTCTCACCGGTACAGGTATATCGGGCGGGGATTTCCTTTCCGGCGCTGAAAGCCGGACTTTTCATGGTCATCGGCATAATGAAGCCTCCTCAGCCTGCGCTGTCTCCACCGGCATGGTAGCGCGGATGGTATGGGTCGAATATCCGTAATCGTACCGAATCTTCACAACCGGGCCTTGCGATTCCGAAAAGTGCATCGGAGAAACACACTACGGGAGGAATAGCGGACTCTACGAATGTCTCTTCCCCACACGGACGGGATATCATGGATGGATAGTATTGGCCGGAGTAGAGTTATGCAATACAAAGAATACATCGACCAGGTACGGGAAATCGCGAAATTAGACACGATGGAAGAAGCGGAAAAGGCGGCCCGGGTCGCCCTGGAAACGCTCGGCGAACGGATCACCACCGCCGAAAAAGACCACATGGCGACGCAGTTGCCCGCAGAACTGAAGCATTTCCTTGCCGGCGCAGGCGGATCGTTTTCCCTGGAGGAATACTATAACCTCGTCGGGTCGAGGAGCGGGGTCACCTATCCGCACGCCGTCAAGCAGTCCCGGGCGGTCATGCAGGTGCTCTCCCGGGCCATCGCGCCGGGGGAACTCGACGACATCAAAGGCCATCTCCCGCCGGAATACGGGGAACTGTTCGGCGCGGAGCCGGAAAGCCCCGTCTCCCCAAGTTCACTGACGACACGGGAAGAAAAGCGCCTCAAGAAGCAGGAACTGGAACACTTCGAGGCCCAGGGCGGAGGCACGAGAGGGCAGCCTCGGCAGAGGATGTGAAAGCTGCCGGCCTCATTTCCTGACCCTCAGGAACCTGGCATTGACAGCTACGATAATCGTGCTGAGCGCCATCAGCGCCGCCCCGATGGCCGGGTCCAGGAGGATGCCGGCGCTGTAGGCCACCCCCGCCGCCAGCGGGATAGCGACGACGTTGTAGCCGGTCGCCCAGCCGAGGTTCTGGAGCATTTTACGCCGGGTGGCGCGGGAAAGCTCGATGATGGATACGACGTCCATCGGATTGCTCTTGACCAGCACGACGTCTGCCGTTGCCACAGCGACGTCCGTTCCCGCGCCGATGGCGATGCCGATGTCCGCCTGGGCGAGCGCCGGGGCATCGTTGACGCCGTCACCGGTCATGGCTACCATCAAGCCGCGGGACTGTACTTCTTTGACCTTTTCCGCTTTCTTGTCCGGCAGCACTTCCGCGAAATACTCGTCCAGGCCGATCTCGCCGGCCACCCATTCTGCCACGCGCCGGTTGTCCCCGGTGATCATCAGGCGGCGGATGCCCATTCCCTTGAGACGGGCGATGGCTTCCTTCGATTCCGGCCTGATGATGTCCGCCAGGGCAATTGCGCCAATCGGTTCTCCGTCCGCCAGCACGTAGATGACGGTCTTCCCCTGCGAGGTCGTTTCGCCGATACGTGACGAATCCGCTTCGATGCCATTCTCTGCCAGGTAGCCTGGGCTGACCGCCATGATCTCGCGCCCCTTCACCATGCCCCGGGCGCCCTTGCCGGGGATGGAGGTGAAGTCATCGACCGGGAAGGTCTCTTCCGCAGCGGACGTGATGCCCCTGGCGATGGGGTGCTCGGAATGGCTTTCCACGGACGCGGCGTAGCTTAATACCTCGTTTTCTTTCAGGCCGTTGAGTGAGATAATGTCCGTCACGCCGAACTCGCCCTTTGTCAGCGTGCCGGTCTTGTCGAACAGGATGGCGGAAACGCTGCGGGCCTGCTCGAAGCCGTCCCGGTCCTTGATAAGGAGGCCGGAACCGGCGGCGATAGACGTGGAAACGGCGACGACGAGCGGGATGGCCAGCCCCAGCGCGTGGGGGCAGGTGATGACCATCACCGTCACCATGCGGGAAAGGGCAAAGACGAATTCCTCCCCGATGGCAAACAGCCAGACCAGCAGCGTTACCGTTCCCACGCTTAAAGCGATGATGGTGAGGATGAACGCCGCGCGGTCGGCGAGGTTCTGGGTGCGGGACTTGCTTTCCTGGGCGCTCCGGACCAGTTCCGTCATCTGGGAGAGGTAGGATTCCGCGCCGGTCTTCTCCACCTGGACGGTGAGAGAACCTTCCCCGTTGACCGAGCCGCCGATGACGGCTGCCCCGGCTTCCTTTTCAACGGGCGTGGACTCGCCGGTGAGCATGGCCTCGTTGACGGCGCTCCTGCCGTCCGTTACTTTACCGTCCGCCGGTACCTTTTCGCCGGGCTTGACGAGGACCCGGTCGCCGGCCTGGAGCCGGTCGAGCGGTACATCCTCGGTCCGGCCATCCACCACTTTGTGGGCTTCCGAGGGCATGAGCCGGGCGAGTTCCTCCAGCGCGGACGACGCGGCCATGATCGACCTCATCTCCAGCCAGTGCCCGAGCAGCATCACGTCGATCAGCGTGGCCAGTTCCCAGTAGAACACTTCCCCGGAAAGCCCGAAGACCACAGCGCTGGAATAGACATACGCCACGGTGATCGCCAGGGCAATGAGCGCCATCATGCCCGGCTCCCGGGCCTTCATCTCATCGTAGATGCCCTTGAGGAACGGCCAGCCGCCGTAGAAGAAGACGATGGTGGAGAGCGCGAAAAGGACGTAGGAATCCCCGGTGAAGGAGACCGCTCCCTCGAATCCCAAAAACTGCTGGATCATCGGGGAAAGGACCAGGATGGGAATACTGACGGCCAATGATATCCAGAAACGCCGTTTGAAGTCCGCCACCATCATGGCATGGTGGTCGCCGCCGCCATGGTCGCCGTGCTGCATACCGCCATTTTTCCGTGTACGAGCAGCATGATCCATCATTTGCTGTTCCTTGCCGCCTTGGTGGCCGTGGTCCATGCTGGTGCCTCACCGAGGAGTTCGCTAATATGGTACCACTGCCTGCCATGTTGCGCCGGTGCCGGGTTAGCCGCCGGGCCTGCCGTAAGGTATAATAAGCCCAACTATGTTCAGCTTGTTCGTGACGGAATTCAGGGCCCTGGGCGATTTCTTCGTGCGGAACGGCCGCGCCGTGCTGGTCGTCTGCCTGGCGGTGCTGTTCCTCACCCTGGATGAATACCACCCCATCGAGCCGCGATGGGCCGGGGCGTTCGTCTACTACGCCGCCCTGCCACTGCTGTCCATCCTCATCTTCTTCAAGGCCCGTTTCCGCGACTTCGGTTTGAGGGTAGGGAACTGGCGGGTCTGGGGACTTCATGTGCTGGCGTTTATCGTTATCGGGACGCCGGTCCTCATCCTATCTTCCCGGCTCGGTTCCCTGGAGCAGTACTACCTCATCGATGATTTCAATTTCTGGACCTACCTCGGGCAGATGGTCGTCTACCTGTTCGCCTGGGAGTTCATCTACCGGGGTTTCCTGCTGTTCGGACTCAGGGACAGGCTCGGGGAAGCCAGCATCCTCGTGCAGATGATTCCGTTCGTGCTGCTGCATTTTGGCAAGCCGGAGATCGAGACCATCAGCACGATCATCATGGGCATCTACTTCGGGTACGTGGTCTACCGGGGCAATTCTTTCTGGCCGGCCCTGGTCATCCACCTGTTCATCAACGTGGGGTTCCGGGTTATTGTTAATGGGTTTTAAGGAGTATATATGACGATTGGTTCGGAAGAAGACCTGCTGGCGTTAAAAAGAGTCGGCGGTGTTGTGTCCCTGGTTCGGGACGAGATGCAAAAAGCGGTGCGTCCTGGAATGACGACGGGCGAACTCGACATGATCGGTGAGACGTTGCTGAACAAGTACGGCGCCCGCTCGGCGCCCCGGTACGAGTACGATTTCCCTGGCGCTACCTGCATCAGTGTCAACGATGAAGTAGCCCATGGCATCCCCGGTGACAGGGTTTTACAGGCGGGTGATCTCGTTAACATCGATGTTTCGGCGGAACTGAACAGCTATTTCGCCGATACGGGCGCGACGGTAGTAGTCGGCAATGGCGATGAAGAAAAGGCAGCCCTCTGCAATTGTTCGAAACGGGCACTTGACAGAGCGATATTCGGAGCGAGGGCGGGCAGCCGCATCAGCGGCATAGGCCGGGCTATCCAAAACGAAGCAAGAGAAAATGGCTACAAGGTCATCAGGAACCTTACCGGGCACGGTGTCGGCCGGCGGCTCCACGAGGAACCGGATGATATCCTCAATTATTTTGAGAAACATGACCGGCGGCTGCTGACAAAGGGCCTGGTACTGGCGATTGAATCGTTCGTTTCGTCCGGCGCGGAATATGTCATCGAAGATAGAGGCGGTTGGATATTACGGACGCCCGATAAAAGTCTCGTAGCACAGTTCGAGCACACTATTGTTGTAACGGACGGGGAACCGGTGATTCTAACCTGAATATCATTGACTGTTACGTGGTTATCACGTATAATCTAGTATCGCGTTTTCTCCCATATCCGGAGGCGGAAAACCAATGAATCTAGACGAGTACCCAACAAAAACAGTGCGCCATACCAGTAACACTGACGAATATCTACCTCCAGTAAAACCCAGAGGATCTATACCGTGGATAGGAAACGGCATCGTATATTCCATCATTTTTCTACTGCTTTTTCTGTCCTCGTTAAAAGTAATTCACCTTGACATGCTGGCACTATTTTTCTCTCTGGCTGTATGCTATTTTCTTCAGGAAATCCCGGCTTTTCTGTTCCGAGTGAAAATCAGGGCTTCCGGAGGATTTTTCTATCGGTATTTCATCAACGAACCTCTGGTTGTTTCAGAAAATCCGAAGCAAGAACTGGGTATCCCCAAATACATCTTGTACATAACAGGATATCTGGTTGCAACGATTGCTTCTGGGACAATTGCAGTGATGTATGTCTGGCACTTGATATCACCGATTAGCTGGATGAATTAATGAGAAAGGACCCGGTGTTGGCACCCTCCACACTCAAAATTTGTGTATGAGTATCTGGCCACCAAACGAACACTACATCAAAGAAAAACAATCAGAACTCCGAAATGATTCCATCTCTTCAAGATCCAGTTTTACCTGGTCTTCCGTAGATATATTGGGTTGTTTTTTATGGCTGGGTTGTATTTTAACCTTACTATTTAGTGATAGCCGGTTATCCTGGTTCATCTACGGGATAGTGTCACTGGTACTTGCCTTGTCCCTGTTTGCTGGTCGTCTGATATTCCATCAACAGATCAAAGATTCTGAGGGATGGCTGAGACGCGTTTTCATCGGCCGTTCCGACTCTGGGGATGTTGATTATAAAGCTCTCCTGAAACCAAAAACATGGGACATATTGGTCGTAGATTTGATAATAGTATCCGGCATTTTAATGATGCTTTATTTCATTCTACAGTATCCGCTTGCTCTGCCGTTATTCTTCACTTGAATTCCCAATCCGGATATTATGACAAAAACAATGGTGCAGCCCCGATTTCATCGGCGCTGCACCACTAATTTTTGTTCCCAGTTGGATGACAGCCTATTTGGAAGGTGGCGGTCCCATCGGCTCCTGGCCGCGCTGGAGACCGCGTAAATAAGACATTTCACCGACATGCCCCGCGGCGTGGCTGACAATGAGCGACCATATCGCCGCCGCCGGCATCGCCCACCAACTTACCGCGATTCATTTTTCCGTAAGAGCACCATGACCAATCCAAGCGCCAGCACGATACATCCGAAAACCGCTTCCGCGATGATCACCTGCAGCCGGTCTGTCCCGGAGAGGGAATCCCCGGCAAATCCCAGTATGAATGCTATCGCAATAACGGCGGCGAGGAAGATAAAGAATGAGACCGACACCGCGCGAATGTTGCGCCGGTTCCGTTCCGTCAGGGTTTTCCGCTCGCTGAAAGCAGCCGGGCGTTGGTCTTCATATTTCATTCGCCAGATATGAGCGCTGGCCATTCGTCCCAGATATTCCCAGCCGAAATCCTGATAGGTCGCAAAATAGTCGTTCCGGGGCGACACCTGGACATCATAGGTGAAACGGTACTTTGCCGGTTCACCGCGGTGAAAGACTATGAAGACCGAACTCCACTGGCGGAACCGGTCAATATGCCATCCCCCGGCAGCCATGCGCTCAAGCCATTCCTCGTAGTCTGACGGTACCAGGTGACGGAAAGCTGAGAACCAGACGGTCTTTCGATTGTTCATTGGATTCCCTCTACATTCCTGTACAGTTCTCGTATTCGTACAGCTTCACGACGGAGTATCTGAAGTCCCTCGGAAGTTATCAGGTAGGTCTTTCGTCGCCCATCATTCTTCACTGCCTCAATGAGACCATCTCCCTCGAGTTTCCCCAGGCTGGAATAGACGGTGCCGGCCCCGAGAATCAGTCTCTCCTCTGTCAGCCGCCGCACATGCTGCATGATGGCATAACCATGCCGTTCTTCCCTTAACGAAAGCAGGATATAGAACATTGTCTCGGTCATCGGGATATACCGGCTGACTAACTTCTCAAAACTCACTGCCTGTTGTTCTCCAGCAATACTATATCGCAACATAATATATCACGACGTGATATATTTGTCAAGAAAAAAGAAGCCCGGATTTGCCTGTCCGGGCTTCGCATTCCAGTTTACTACGGTAATTACTCCTTCGGCGGTGGTCCCATCGGCTCCTGCCCGCGCTGGAGTCCTCTAAGATAGGATATCTCCCCCACGTGCCCCGCGGCATGGCTGACGATGAGCGACCATATCGCCGCCGCCGGCATCGCCCCGAACGGCCCGCCCAGTTCGTAAC
>CAZQQL010000078.1:0-15134 GCA_964595455.1 uncultured Dehalococcoidaceae bacterium | reverse complement strand
TGGTGGGGAAGGGGGGACTCGAACCCCCACGCATCGCTGCACCAGATCCTAAGTCTGGCCCGTCTGCCAATTCCGGCACTCCCCCCGGGAACCATGACGCTTACGTCGTACTATACCATTTCGGCTAACGCCCCTCAAGTTAAAAAGGGACAAAAAACTCATGGCCTGTACTTGCAGAAACGGGCTTCCTTTGCTAGGATACTGTACATAGACAGACGTGGTATGTTATTCGAGGTATCGACGTGTCGACATCAAAACGTGAACTCTTAAAAGGCAGTTCCAATTCCCTCCTGCTCTGCCTCCTGGAACACCAGGCCATGTACGGTTACCAGATCGTGAAGGAACTGGAAACCCGGAGCCAGGGATATTTCAAATTCAAAGAAGGGACACTGTATCCGGCGCTCCACCGGCTTGAAAAAGACGGACTCATCAGCAGCAGCTGGCAGCAGATTGCCAACGGACGGCAGCGGCGTTACTACAGCATCACCCCGAAAGGGATTGCCAAACTCGCCGTCGAACGGAACCAGTGGAAGGACTTTTTTACCGCAGTACACCTTATTCTCGGGCCTGAAACGTCTCGATAATACGGACTGGGCAGGATGACACCGGAACTGGCACAATATCTCGAACAGATACGGAAGAATGCCAAGCTCGAGCTTCTGGAAGAAGACGGCGTCATCAGCGAGCTTGAAGCCCACATCGAAGACACCCTGGAAGACCTGACAAAGGAAGGCCTTTCCAAAGAAGAAGCCCTGAAGACCTGCCTCGCCCGGATGGGCAGCACCAGCCTCATCGCCCGGCATATCTACGAAGCCCACAGCCAGGGTTCCTGGCAGCAGGTGGCCCTTTCCGTCCTCCCTCACATGGTTTTCGCGCTGCTTTTTGCCCTTAACTGGTGGCACTATCCCGGCTGGCTGACCATTACGCTGCTGCTCACACTGGCCGCCACCGTCTACGGATGGTGGAACAGAAAAAGCTGGGCTTTTTCATGGCTGGGGGTGACGCTCGTGCCGGTACTGGCTATGGGCATCCTGTTGTTGTACCTGCCCCGCGTCTGGTCGCTGCTGGCGCTGCTCGTATATTTTCCCCTGGCGCTATGGTGGATCTTTCGCATCGTCATGGAGACGGTCCGCCGGGACTGGATCTTCGGCTCGCTGGCACTCGTCCCCCTCCCTATCATTGGCGGCTGGTTCCTGGCGATTTGCCCTGATTTCGCGCTGTCCGAGGAAGCCCTGGCGCGGGCGACTTACTACGCCCCCTGGATAGCCTTCAGCTTCCTCGTGCTGGCGTTTATCATCGCCGCTATCATCCGCATACGCCAGCGGTGGCTGAGGATCGCTTTCATGATAACATCCGGCGTCATGACCCTGAGCTGGGTGGTGTTCTACACCACCGGACGGCTCGGGACTACTACATTCTTCGGCATGATGCTGGTGATGTGGGGGGTTTTCCTCTTCCCGCCCATCATCGAACGGCTTCTCAGGAAAGGCAGAACATCGCTCTGGAAGGTCCGGGGGACACCCCGGGCGGCATCAGAAAGCTGAACGAACGGGTAACGGGTATGCGGAGGGTTTCCTGAACAACGACATTGCCGTCATCACCGATAGCGTCGCCTGCCTGACCCCTTCCCAGGTGAAGGAATACGGCATTCAGGTCGTCCCCCTCAATTTCTACGCCGGCGGCAAACTATACCGGGACGGCGTGGATGTGACACCGACGCAAGCTTACGAACTGTTCCTGCAGGATCCGGACTCGTTCAAGACCTCGGCGGCTTCCCCGGATGAATTCCTTCAGACATATCAAAGGGCAGCGGAACGCAGCCGCCACATTCTTTGCGTCATGCTGTCCTCAGGTATCAGCGGCACCTGCAACATCGCGCGGACGACCGCCGGTATCTTTACCACCAGTGAACCGAACATCGATATCCAGGTCATGGATTCCAGGACGGCTACCTCCGCCGAGGGCATGATCGTCCTGGCCGCCGCAGAAGCAGCACGGCAGGGACAAACATTTGAAGAAGTCATCGCCGCAGCGGAAAAGGTCAAGGAACAGGTACGCGCCGTGGTACTGCTGGATACCATCAAGTATGTCTACCGTTCCGGCCGCATACCCCAGATAGCATCCAGGATCGGGACCGCCCTGAATATCAAGCCGATATTTACGGTCCGGAACACGGTAAGGTTCAACGGCGTCGTGCGCTCCGCCAAACAGGGCACGGACCGTATCCTGCGGATGATGAGGGATGAAGTCGGCAAAAACGCGGTCAACGTGGCGGTCATGCATGTGTACGCGCCGGCTGAAGCCGAGCGGCTGAAAGAACGTATTGCCGCTGAATTCAACTGCGCCGACTTATGGCTGACGGAATTCAGTCCCATCATGGGCTACGCCTGCGGGACCGGGGCGCTGGGAATCTCATTTTGTCCCGCTTAACAACTGAAAAGGACCCGAGCATCAAAAACCGGAGGGGTTTATGAAGGAACGACACGTGGCCCTGGTAACAGACACAACCGCCTGCCTGCCGCGCGACCAGGTGGAGCGCTACGACATCGAGATCGTTCCGGCCAGGCTGGACTTCGGCGAAGGGACGCTGAGGGATACTGTCGACATCACAACCCAGGCCTTTTACACGCGGCTCCGCACCTGTAAGGAACCGCCCGCAACCATGGCGCCTTCCATCGAAAGCTACCTGGAGGCGATTGCCCGGGCCGGCCAGCGGGCTCCGCTGGTCTGGTGCATCCTGCCACCCAGAGGTTTCAGCAGTCTTTCAGACTCCGACCGCGCTGAGTTGAGAGCTCGGGCGGAGTCCGGTTCAACCACCGTCTTCCTGCCCAACACGGCTGCGGCAGCCGCCCAGGGGCTCCTGGTAGCCGCTACCGCGCGCGCCGCCGCTGAAGGCCTTGACGATGAGGCAGTGATGAAAGTCTATACCGGGGTCTCGAAAAAGGTACATATGCTCGGCGCGCTGGATACGCTGGATTTCCTTTCCAAAAGTAAAAGGGTACCGTCTATCGCTTCCATGGCTACTTCACTCCTGGGTATAAAACCCGTTTTTGTCGCCAATGACGGCGAAGTCAAGGCTTTTGCCTACCCCGTTTCCATGGAAGGGGCGATGAACCGGATGATAAAGTACATGGAGTCTACTCTGGAGCAACGCCTGAACCTGCGAGCCGCCATCATGCATGCCGACGCTTTCGAGAAAGCTATCGTCATGAAAAACGCCATCCTGGAACGGTTTACCTGCCTGGAATGGTACATCACCGAATTTACGCCGGTCATGGGTGTACATACCGGACCGGGACTGGTAGGCGTGGCATTCTACCAGGATGACAACCCCTGATTAACAATTTTTCACACATTCTGGTCAAATCCTGAAAAAGTCCTTATAATCTAACATGTACCCTATCACTTGTTTGAAAGGAGCTCCCCATGCAAATCAAAGCTATTACCGGCAACCCTGTCAAAATTCGCACCGGGGCACTTATCGTACCGCATTACGAAGGAGAAAAATCACCGACCGGCGATGCCGCCGTACTGGACAAGGCATTAGGGGGGCTGATTTCCCGTCTGGTCAGGGAAGGCGACGTCAAGGGAAAAGCCGGAGAAGTTACGGTAGTTCATCCCGGGAGCGGGATCATGGCGGGGCGGGTGGTCATAGCGGGCATGGGCAAGAAACGGTCGGTGACCCTGGACAAGATCCGGGCCAACGTCGGCGGTGCCTGCCGTCACATCGCCGGCAAGGATGTCACTACCCTGGCTGTGGCGGTGCGCGACGGCGGCGTGAAGGGTGCCAATGAAGCGGATGTCATCCAGGCCGTCACCGAGGGGGTCATCCTCGGGCTATATTCCTTCAAGAAATACAAGACCAAAAAGGAACCGGCCGAGGAAGTGAGCCGTGTCAAGATAGTCAGCAAGAACCGCACCGGCATCAATGCGGCAATCGAGCGAGGCCGCACCATCGCGGAAGCCGTCAACTGGACCCGCGACCTGGTCAACGAACCGGCCAACAACATGACCCCGACCATCCTCGCGGAAGCCGCCCGGAGCCAGGCGGACAAGCTCGGGCTGGCCATCGAGATCTTCGACAGGGACAGGATAGCGGAAATGGGCATGGGCGGCCTCATGGGCGTCTCCCAGGGATCCCAGCAGCCCCCGAAATTCATCGTCATGAGCTACAAAGGAACGAAGTCGGACAGGATCGACCTTGCCCTCGTAGGCAAGGGCATCACCTTCGATTCCGGCGGTATCTCCATCAAGCCCTCGGAGAACATGGCGGACATGAAGGGCGATATGGCTGGGGCGGCCTCGGTACTGGGCACAATGGTCGCCATCGCCAAACTCAAGCCGGCGTTCAACGTCACCGCCATCTGCCCGGCTACGGAGAACCTCCCCAGCGGAAGCGCGCTCAAGCCGGGTGACGTTATCACAGCGCTCAACGGCAAGACCATGGAAATCCTGAACACGGACGCCGAGGGACGCCTCATCCTGGCGGACGCGTTGAGCTACGCCGTCAACCTGGGTGCACGGAAGATCATCGATGTCGCCACGCTCACCGGGGCCTGCCAGGTTGCGCTCGGCAACATCTGCACCGGGGCGTTCAGCAACAACCAGCCGCTGATGAACAACGTCCTGGCCGCCGGAGAGGAAGCCGGTGAATACATCTGGCAGATGCCGATGTTCCCGGAGTACGCCGAGCTCATCAAGAGCACCGTGGCGGACATCAAGAACACCGGCGGGCGGTTTGCCGGCGCCATCACGGCGGCCAAGTTCCTGGAGGAATTCGTGGGCAGGACGCCGTGGGTGCACCTGGACATCGCCGGCACGAGCGATACGGATAAAGACAAGGGCTATGACGTTAAAGGCGCTACCGGCATCCCGGTACGCACGCTTATTCGCCTCATCATGACCATGGGACCGAGAAACAAATAACCACAGGGGGAAACCGATGAAAATCAAATACCTGGCCCACGCAGCGTTCCTTATCACCACGGAGAACGGTACCCGGATAGTTACCGATCCCTATACGCCCGGACAGGGTATGAGTTACCAGCCGATTACCGAGACAGCCGAGGTTGTTACGGTCAGCCATGAACACGGCGACCACAACAACACCGCGGCGGTCAAAGGGAATCCGGCGGTCCTGCGGGATTCCGGAAAAGCCGCGGGCATCGATTTCAAGGCCGTCAAAACGTTCCATGATGACGAGGGCGGCAGCCAGCGCGGCAACAACACCGTGTTCGTCTTTCAGGCGGACGGCCTGAAGGTAGCCCACCTCGGGGACCTGGGGCATGTACTGACGGACGAGCAGGTGAAGGAAATCGGGGAAGTGGACATCGTGCTGGTGCCGGTGGGCGGCTATTTCACCATCGATGCCGACCGGGCCGCGAACAACGCCAAGCTGGTCAAGGCAAAGGTCATCATCCCGATGCACTACCGGACCGCAGCCTGCGACCTCCCCATCCAGGCCGTTGATATCTTCCTGCTGGCCAAGACGAACGTGACGGAAACCAAACTCAGCGAGATCACGCTGAACACCACCAATCTGCCCAAAACGCCCCAGATCATGGTACTGGAACCGGCGCTCTAACCATCCCTCCTATGAGCCAGTACTGGGATGAACGGTTCCGCCGTGAAGGGAAAATCTGGGGAGAGACCGCCAGCCGTACCGCCGTAAAGGCGATAGAGGTCTTCCGCGCCCACAAGGTCAAAGATGTACTCGTGCCCAGTTCCGGGTACGGGAGGAACACCCGCTTTTTCTCCCGTGACGGGTTCCGCGTGACGGGCGTGGAAGTATCTTCCGTGGCTTATACGCTGGCGCTGCAGTTCGACCCCGCTGCCCGGCTCTTCAATGCGTCCTTCCTGGACTGGGAACCGGACGGGGCTTACGATGCCGTCTACTGCTTCAATGTCCTGCATCTCTTCCTCGCCGCCGAGCGCCGTCGTTTCATCGAAAAGTGCCGCGACTGCCTGAGACCCGGCGGCCTGCTGTACTTCACCGTCTTTTCCGAGCAGGAAGACTCCTGCGGAAAAGGCGCCAGCGCGGAACCGGACACCTATGAAAGCAAACCCGGCCGGCCCGTCCACTACTTTACCAATGACGACCTGTGCATCCACTTTGCCGGTATGGAACTGCTGGAGACCGGACTGGCCACGGATGAGGAGGACCACGGGGAAGGCCCGCACACCCATGTCCTGCGCTACATCTGCGCGCGGAAAGGCATTGACTGATGGTCCGGGCGGAAGAAGTCAGCCTGCTCATCTTCGACATGGACGGGACCATCATACCGTCCCTGGAGACCATCTATCGGGGTATCGAACGCGTCTTCGAGGAATACAGCTGGGAACTGCGACATTCCATCGATGACGTGAACCGGTACGTCGGCACGGCATCCGGGGAACTCTATAAGGCCATCATCCCGCCGGAGCACGCTGAAAGGTGGGAAGAATTGCGGGACCGTATCCGGAGCGAGTATTCCGCGCTTTTCCGGGAAGGCGCGGCAAGCTACCCGGATGTTCGCAGTACGCTGGAAACCCTTCACCGCCGCGGCTACACGCTCGTCCAGTACAGCAACGCCTCCGTGCTGTACTTCGATACGGTGCTGGGCGCGCTGGGAATCCGGGACTGTTATGACTATGCGGAGTGCGTCCATGAGAACGGCCTGACCAAGACGGAACTCATCCGGAAGATCCGGGAGAAGTATGGAAACCCCGGCACGGCGGTAGTCGGAGACCGGGTCCATGACATCGAGGCCGCCCGGGATAACGGCTGCCTGGCGGTCGGAGCGGCGTACGGTTACGGAGAGGAAGAACCGTTCCAGGCCGACCTTGTCATCGGAAAGTTATCAGACCTGCTCGACATCTTCGACCGGCGCCAGCCGGTCTTTCATCGTCTACTCGAGGAGATCAGACAGCGAAAAGGCCCGGACAGGCCATTCATACTGGGCATCAACGGCATCGACTGCTCCGGCAAGACGCGGTTCGCCGGAGGGTTGAACAATTATCTACTGGAGCACGGCTTCGCTACCGAGCTCATCCATCTGGACGAGTTCCTCCACCCGAAGGATGTCCGCTACGCCGGGGATGCCAGGGACGAATTGTACTACGAGCGATTCAAGCAGGGCTGCAACTACAACTACCCGCTCCTGACAGAACAGGTCCTTCTCCCTGCCGCCAGGAACGGGCAGGTCCGGACACGGCTGACCCTGCTCGACTGGCGGACCGACCGCTACGAGATCGAGAGGGACTACCGCATCGGGCCGGAGACCATCGTCATCGTCGAAGGTATATTCCTGTTCATCGACAATGTGGCGCCGTACCTGGACATGAAGGTGTTCCTGGACGTGCCGTTCGAGGTATGCCTGGCGCGTGCCCGGGAGCGCGACCCGGAGAGCGTTTATGTCAACTACGAGCGGAAGTACCTGCCCGCCCAGCGGCAGTACCTCGCCGAGTTCCCGCCGGACCGATGTGCGGACATCATCGTGGAAAACTCAGATCCGGAAAAACCACGCATTGCGTAAGTAAACCCGTTGCGTAATCCGCCCACAGCGATGTATCGGGATATATTTCACTCTCGATTTTCCTACCAAAACCCCTAGTGAATGTTGACGCCCTATGGTAAAATTACTACTAGGGGTAAGAAAGTCGCAACTTACAGGCTGGCGTTTTGGAGATTAACTGCATCATTCTGGCAGGCGGTAAAAGCATTCGCCTGGGGCGCGACAAACTTGTAGAGAAAATAGGCACAACCAGCCTTCTGGAACAGGTTGTATCCACCGTTCGACCGCTCAGCAAGAAAATACTGATCGTTACCGCAAACGAGAGGACCTTTACAGAATACGCAGACAGACCTGATATCCTCGTAGTTACAGATATCATTCCCGGCCAGGGATCGCTGGGAGGCATCTATACCGGTCTGGTCAATTCCGATTTGCGTCATAATCTCGTACTTGCAGCGGATATGCCGTTCCTGAGCGTGCCTCTGTTGCGTTACATGATTGAGGTCTCGGATGGATTTGATTTTATCCTGCCCCGCATCGGTACCCTGTATGAACCGCTCCACGCCGTGTATTCAAAAGAATGCATCGGGCCCATCAAGACCCTGTTCGAAAACCAAAAGAAGATGATAATCGAATTGTTCAACTACGTAAGAGTTCGTTATGTCGACCGGGAAGAAGTCGACCGCTACGACCCGAACCATCTCAGTTTTTTCAACATCAACACCGCGACAGACCTTAACAAAGCCCGCCAAATAGCTGAAGGAAACCGTCCCTCATGTTAACTGTTGAAGAAGCACTAAAAAAAGTACTGGCTTCCGTACAAGCCCTCGAAACCGAGACAGTTCCCATCCTGGATGCGTTGGGACAGGTGCTCGCGGAAGATGTGAAGTCAACCATCAACGTTCCTCCTCTCGATAATTCCGCCATGGACGGGTTCGCCCTACGGTATGAAGATACCGCCGGGGCCGGCCAGGACAGCCCCAAAACGCTCAACGTCATCGATACGGTCATCGCCGGCGGCATTTCCAACAAAGAAGTCACCCCCGGCGTAACCATCAGGATCATGACCGGCGCTCCCGTCCCGCAGGGGGCCAACGCCGTCGTCCAGTTTGAAAACACGGATGACAACTGCCGCAAAGCGACCGGGGAATCCGACCAGGTAGCCATCTTTGAAGAAGCCAAACCCGGTTTGAACATACGTAAAGCCGGTGAAAGCATAGCCAAAGGTGAGACCGCCCTCAGGAGAGGGGCCGTTATCCGGCCTTCCGAGATCGGGGTGCTGGCTTCGCTGGGATATCCGGTAGTAACGGTCATCCGCCGGCCGGTGGTGGCGATACTTTCCACCGGAAACGAACTCGTGGAACTGGGTGATCCCCTGCCGGAAGGCAAGATATATGACAGCAATCTCTACAGCATCGCCAGCCTGGTGAAACGTACCGGCTGCGTCCCGAAGATACTGGGCATCGCAGAAGACACCGAGGATTCCATTATCAGCAAGCTGAAGCAGGCGGAGGGCGCGGACATGCTCCTTACCACCGGCGGCGTTTCCATGGGCGATTATGACATCGTCAAGGATATCCTGGACCGTGACGGCGAGATGGTCTTCTGGAAGGTACGGGTTAAACCCGGAAAACCACTGGCCTTTGGTAAGATAAAAACGAAAAAAGGCCCGATACCTCACCTCGGCCTGCCCGGAAATTCCGTGAGCTGCATGGTCAGCTTCGAGCTTTTCGTGCGCCCGGCGCTCCTCAAGATGATGGGGCACACGAACACCGCCAAGCCGGCGGTGGACGCGATACTGGAAGAGACCGTCATCAACGACTCCGGCCGCCGCGTGTACGACCGGGCCATCATCGAACGGCGGAACGGCGCCTATTATGCCCGCCGGACCGGCCCGCAGGGGTCCGGGATACTGACCTCCATGAGCCTGGCCAACGGGCTCATCCTGATACCGGAAGACCGCGATGCCGTCATGAAAGGCGAGAAAGTCCGGGCATTAATGCTGGACTGGAACGAAGCAACCAACATTTAGCGAGAAAACCAAGGAATGCACAACATAGTATCGATCGTCGGCAAATCAGGTTCCGGCAAGACCACACTGCTGGAACGGCTTATCGCGGAATTGAAAAGCCGCGGCTACCGGGTGGGCATCGTCAAGCATTCCCACCATGATAATGACCTCGATACCGCCCACAAGGACACATGGCGGTTCACCAGGGCCGGCAGCGAGTTCTCCGCCATCAACTCCCTCGATCACCTGGCCATATACCGGAAGATCGATTCATTCTTCGATCCGCGCGAGATCTCCGATTTCGTGCTCTGGGACTACGATATCATCCTGACCGAAGGCTTCAAAGGCAGCCCGTACCCCAAGATCGAAGTCTATAACCCCAAACTGGGCAACGACCTCCTGACGCCGAAAGACCAGCTCCTCGCGGTGGTATCGGACGAGCCTATCGATACGGACGTGCCGCGGTTCACCCGGAATGACGTCAGCGCGATAGCCGATATCATCGAAGAGAAGCTTATCACCTCCGGCAGGGACGATCTTAATGTTGTTATCAACGGGAAACCGCTGGACCTGACCGATGAGGAACAGGCACGGCTGGAGAAGGCCTTGATGGACATCCTGCCAGGCAAAGGGAACAACGGTAACATCCGCAACGCGCACATCTCACTGAGGAGGAAGGCTTGATATTCGAGTCCTCTGACTTTGTGTTTAAGGTACCGTCGGTCGTCTCGCGCGCCCGCCGTGTGCTCATTAAACCGAGCGCATCGTATCCGATACCGTACCCGGTAACGACGAGCGCGGAAATGCTGGCGGGCATCATCTCCAGCATACGCCGGGTCAGCGATGCGGATATCCTGCTGCTGGAAGGAACACCGGGCGGCCGGCCGACGCGCCCCATTTACGAAGCCCTGGGCTACAACTTCCCGAGGGTATTGACGCTGGATGTCAAGGACTGCACCTACGTCGAGGTGGATAATCCGCTGCCGAAGCCCTTCGTCATGCCGACGTTCTGGGTACCGAACGTTATCCTTTCCAGCGATTACCTCATCACCGTGGCGCCGCTCAAGACCTATAACGGGAGCGGGAGCTTCACCATCATGAACCTGCTGTCGCTCCTGCCGAGCATCAAGTACCAGGGCAACGGCGAGAACGGCGGGTGGGAGAGCCTTTACAGCCTCGGCATCGAGAAAGTCCTGGCGGACCTCTACTTCACGCTGCCGTTCGACCTGGGCATCGTGGAGGCGCGGCAGAAGTTCGCCGTCAAGGAAGACCCGTCCGAAGGAATCGTGGAAAAGTACGACAAGGTTTTCATCGGGGAACCGTATGAAGTCGATCTCGAAGTAGCCTCCGCCCTGGGACTGAAGGTCAACTACCTCGAACTCATCAAGTCAGCCAAGGTCGAACTCGAAGCCTGAACTTACCTCACGTTGAACCCGGGATAATCTCCGGAAGCATCCCCCCAGGAAATATCGATATCATCCACCCGCGCCGCCGGCGGACCCTGCCGGAGAAGCACCATCAGTTTATCCAGGCTTTCCTTATTGCCCTCGGCTACCACCTCAACGCTGCCGTCCCGCTGGTTACGGACGTACCCCTCCAGCCCGAGCCGCCGGGCGTGGGACTCAACAAACCCCCGGTAGAAAACGCCCTGCACCCTGCCCTTCACGACAGCCCTGAACGAGAGCCTGTCATCCATCATTTCCCCCGGAACCGGTTGTCTGCTATTCCTCTCCCCGGTCCTTTCTCTTGTGCTTGCCGATGACTTCGACCGGGGCCTCAGGAGCGGAAAGACTGATTTGAGGCGACTTCTTACCGTCTTTTTTCGGTTTCTTGGTCTCTTTTTTCTTGATATCCCGACTTCCCATGATTGCACCTCGCAATAGCCCTGTGGTGTTCTGGAGGTAAGTTTACCAGATAGTCAGCGTACCGTAAAGTCCCTGTCCATGGCTTCCATGGCGAGCCGGGCAGCCTCGGTTTCCGCCTGTTTCTTGTTCTTGCCCACCGCCCTGCCAGCCACCCGGTTCCGTATCCTGACTTCCACCGAGAACTGGGGGTCGTGGTCCGGTCCGGACGCCCTGACAAGGCGGTAGACAGGGATACACTGGTACTTTGCCTGGCAGACTTCCTGGAGGCGGGACTTGTAGTCGATAATCTGCTTTTCAGAAGCGTTCCACTCTCCTTCCAGGAGACGGTGGACCATCTGGCGGGTGGTATACATGCCCTGGTCGAGGTAGACGGCCGCTATGACGGCTTCCATGGCCCCGGCCAGATTGAGCGGTTTTTCCCGGCCGCCGCTGGACTCTTCCCCCTTTCCGAAAGAGAGGTAAGCGCCTAGTCCGATACTGGTCGCCGCGCGGGCAAGGGTCTCCCTCCTCACGATGGCCGCGCGGCGGCGGGTCATTTCACCTTCAGGGAGGACGGCGCGGTCATTGTAAAGATGTTCCGCTACGATAAGGTCCAGGACAGCGTCCCCCAGGAACTCCAGGCGTTCGTTGTGGCAGGAACCCGCTACGGGGTTCTCATTGCAGTAAGAACTGTGCACGAGGGCCTGTTCCAGCAGTTCCCGGCGCTTCATGGTTACCTGCAGGGTTTTTTCCAGTTCAGCGATGTCCGGCATGGTTACCCCCTGTCGATTGTACCACAACAGGAGCGGCGGTTCAGTGTTCCCGCCGGTGACAGATTGTAAGGCAAAAATCTTCATGGTATAATGAAGCTGGCGCTGGGGAATCGTCTAATGGTAGGACAGCGGACTCTGGATCCGTCAGTGAAGGTTCAAATCCTTCTTCCCCAGCCATCTTTTTTCTCCCCGGTATCCGAACCTCATAAAACCACTACGTCAATCTCATCACCTCGCCGTCCATCAGACCTATTCGACCTTCTTATTAGTTCATAATGCAAACAGTCTCAGCATTGACAATATCACTGGAAAGTGGCAAGATAACGTAGCGGAGCAGCCAATCAAGGTCGTACTACGACTGAAAAAGGTGAAATGGCCGATGGAGCTGCAAGCACCTGCAACCGAATTCCCTTTTCGCCGGTCGATCAGACTGGCAGCAGGACGTGGAAACCTCTCCGCTCTTCTCGCATATCCCGCAGGATTTCACCCTCCGTTGGACCACCATCGCTGAAAACCCACGTTGAAATGACCTTTTGGAACGGAAAGGAACGGTACCATGGCGAAAAAACAACCCAAACCTGAGACCGGTGAAGTAAAAACCCACATCAAGGCGCTGAGCCTGGCCGACTTCGGCATCAACGGCATTGCTTCCAACGTCGATGTCCGCGACGGCAGGATACTCAGGATACGCCCGCTGCATTACGAATGGAAATATGATAAAACGAACTTCAACCCCTGGAAAATGGAAGCGCACGGCACGACGTTCGAACCGCTGCTGAAAACGCTGCCCTCGACGTTCGGATTGGCCTACAAGAAGCGGGTCTATTCGCCGAACCGGATACTCTACCCGCTCAAACGCGTGGACTGGGACCCGGACGGCGAGAGGAACACCGCCAACCGCGGCGCCAGCAAGTACCAGCGGATTTCATGGGACGAGGCCCTCGATATCGTCGTTAAAGAACTGAAGCGGATGAAGTCGACGTACGGCATGGAAGCCGTTTTGTCACAGTCCGACGGCCATGGCGAAGGCAAGGTCATCCACACCGCTCACGGCAGCGCCAACAAGCTCCTGGCGCTCCTCGGCGGCTACACCATGCAGATGCGCAACACCGATAGTTGGGAAGGCTGGTGCTGGGGCGCCAAGCATGTCTGGGGCATGGAGCCGGTGGGAGAAATGGTGCCCGCCGGGAACCTCGTACCGGACATCGCCAAAAACTCTGAAATGGTGTTGTTCTGGGGCTGCGATCCGGAGACCACGCCCTGGGGCTTTAACGGCCAGATGGCAAGCCGGATATGCTACTGGTACAGCCAGATCGGCATCAAGTGCGTGTACATCTGCCCGGAACTCAACTACGGCGCGGCCGTCCACGCTGATAAGTGGATACCCATCCTGCCGAACACGGACGCCGCCCTGCAGTTGGCCATCGCCTGGACCTGGATGACCGAAGGCACCTACGATAAGGAATACGTCAAGACCCATACCTACGGGTTTGACAAATTCGAGGAATACGTCCTGGGTAAGGAAGACGGCGTTCCCAAGACGCCGGAATGGGCCTCGCCCAAATGCGGCATACCGGCGGCCACCATCAACGCCCTGGCCCGGGAATGGGCCTCGAAGAGGACATCGATAGCCCACGGCAACGGCGGCGCCGGCATGCGGAGCGCCTACGCCACCGAACAGGCCCGCATCGAGGTCATCCTGCTGGGGATGCAGGGTCTCGGCAAACCGGGCGTCCACCAGATCAAGATGCTCGAGTGGGCGACGTTCGATTCCAAAGCCAGCCCGATGCCCCCCGGCGTCGCCATTACCGGCAACTTCGTCCATGCTTATAACGTCACCAAGATCGGCACGAAATGGGCCGGCGCGCTGGACGGCCAGAAACGGGAAATGTCTGAACTGGAAAAACTGATGACGCCCGCCCCGATTAATCCCCAGCAGATCATCCCCAAGGACATGGTCCACGACGCCATCCTCAATCCTCCCATAAGCTGGTATGGCAACACGACCTTCCCCGGCAAGCTGGAAAACCAGTTCAACAAGTATACCTACCCAGCCGAGGGCTGCTCTGAGATCCACATGATATGGACGGACTCCCCGTGCTGGACGACATGCTGGAATGACACCAATACGTACCTGAAGGCGCTGCGAAGCCCCAAGATAGAGTTTATCCTGGCCCAGCACCCCTGGCTGGAGAATGACTGCCTCATGGCGGACCTCATCCTTCCGGTCAACACCAAGTTCGAGGAGAAGGACTTCGCCATGGACCTGGAGAGCGGCCAGTACCACACCGTGTTCATCGAGGACAAATGCATCGAACCCGTCGGGGAATCGAAGAGCGACTACGAGATCGTCTGCATGATCGCGGAGAGGTTCGGACTGCTGGACAAATACACCGGAAAAATGAGCGTCGATGACATGATCGAGGCGGGGTTCGGCTATGCAGGCGTCAAGGACCTGGTCTCTTACGATGATTTCAAGAAGAAGGGGTATTATGTCATCCCCACCGACCCGGAATGGGAGAAGACCCCGGCCGGGCTGAAGAAATTCCACGACGACCCGGCCAATAACCGGCTCAATACACCGACCGGCAAGCTGGAATTCCTTTCCAAGAACCTGCAGAAGCACTTCCCGGACGATGACGAACGGCCGCCGGTACCGCACTGGATAGAACGGGGTAGCGGCCACGACGAGCGGCTGTCCGGCGACCGGGCCAAACAGTTCCCGCTCATCCTCATGTCCAACCACGGCCGGTGGCGCGTCCACGCTCAGTGCGACGACATCACCTGGACGCGTGAAGTGCGTACCTGTAAAGTGCCGGGGCCGGACGGCTACAAGTACGAGCCGCTCTGGCTGAACCCGGCGGACGCCGCGGCCAGGGGCATCGCGGACGGGGACGTGGTGGAAATCTACAACGAACGCGGCATTGTCCTGGGCGGGGCCTACGTGACGGAGCGGATGATGCCCAGCAGATCGGAAGAGCACACGTCTGAACTCCAGTCACCGCTCATTATC
>CAZQQL010000077.1:0-15185 GCA_964595455.1 uncultured Dehalococcoidaceae bacterium | reverse complement strand
CCCCCCCACCACCCTTCCTACACTCTTTCCCTACACGACGCTCTTCCGATCTGCTGCTCAAACAAGCTGGCTGGCAGATGACCTTGCCGACGCCGGGAAGTGGAAATTCGTGTTCTATCATCATCCGTCGTACACATCCCAGGAACGGAACTATGGCGGCTGGGAACACTCCCGCGAAGCGTGGGAACAGGTCTTCCTGGATACCGGCGTAACCGCAGTGTTCAGCGGACACGTTCACGCCTACGAACGTTATCTTGAACATGGCCTGACCTATTTCACAGTCGGTACCGGCGGGGACGTGCTTACCGCTTTGGAGGAAACCAAATATCCGGGGTTCCAGAACGGACTTGAACGTAACCTCGGGTATGCCAGGGTCACCGTGAGCGGGGATACCGCTTCGGTCGAATTCGTGCAGGTAGCCGAGATATCACCGGATAACCGGACTATCATCAGAGCATTCCCACCGGACCAGGTTTATGAGACGGTTTCTTTATCAATTTCATCACCTCGTGCGCTGGTCCCGTCCGGAAACTTCGTCGTGACGCCGGCGTCCCTGGAGTTGCGTGTCACCGATGACGGATCGACCTCTTTTACCATGTCCGTGATTTCCACTGATGCGGGAGAACTTTTAGTCGGAACGGAGAACTTATCATTCATCGTCGAACCTTCACGGGCTGTTTTGGACGGCTCCCAGGAACCGAAAAAGATAGCTCTCCATTTGTTCGGCGATGACGACCTGGAAGAAGGAACATATCACGGCAAGCTGACACTCATCAAGAAGACCGGCGAGAATGTTGCCATCGGCGTCAAGGTACCTTTAACAGTTACGCAGACCGGCGGACATGAAAAGGGATTTTTCGATACGCTGCTGGAAAACATCTGGCTGCTTGCCATTGCAGTAGTGGTGGTTGGAGCTTGTATCTGGTTGTTTATCAGGTACCGTCAATACCGGCGATGAAGTAGACCAGGAAAGGATTTTCCATGAAACTATTCTGCTGTTTGGCCGTCCTGGCCTTTTGCCTGAGTTGCGTGTTCAGTGCTGTTCCGGTGCTGGCGGCCGACGCAACCACCTCGCTTCACGTTGTCCGGGTTGCCGGCGACCGTGAGACCGTGCTGAACGAGGTAACCGTGTCCTTCACATGGATGAAGGATAATCTTCCGGTATTGGGGGACGGAAGTACGCATTACTACCACCAGGGACCGGTTTTCGAAGGAGACATGTGGGACCCGGAAGAGACGATAAACCTCAAGGACAAGGGGGCGGTAATGGGGACGGGGGCTCGCGACCTCTGTGACCTTGTGGGCGGCATGACATCCGGAGATGTCGTCAGGTTCCGGGCGACCGATGGCTGGTCTACCGAATTTGCCTATGAAAACATCTACGAACCACTGGACCGCCAGGGGGAAATAGCGGTCTGCTGGTACAATGGCGAGGACTCGGCAACGGGGGAAAAATTCGGTTTCGGGTACCCCGGTCTGGAAGGTTTCCACAGCGCCATGCAGCTTGTCTTTATAACCGGTATCGCTAACAAAGACGGGTTGTACGTATTTGGCAATGAAGACATGAGGGTGAGTCTGCCGCAGGAGGAATACCAGCATTTTTATGAAGGACTCCCCAGCACCAACGGTCTCTCGGGAAAGTGGATCAGCGAGATCATCATCTACACAGATGAGCCGGCTTCCTCTGCTGCTTTATCAACCCCAGCGGTATTGACCGCCGGCGGCGAAGCCACCGTAGCAGGCAAACAACCTCCGCAATCTGAGGAGAGCGGCTCATCCCTGGGTGTCATTTTGTGGTCCGTCATTGGCTGCGGCCTGGTTGGAATCGTGTTGATTTCCATCGCTTTGATAAGAGTCAGACGGAAGAGATAGGACAAGGCATTGTGAAGAACATTTCAAGGAGCGCGGTATTCTTACTGTTAGCCGGTGTGGTTTTGATAACCTCGGCGGTTGTTCTGGGAATTCTGTATGCCGCCGGGGGTGATGGTATTGAATGGCAGTTGACCATTCGTGGAAAAGACGGCGAGGAAAAAGTACTCGAATACCACGACGTCCTAAAGCTTCCGAAAGTGGAGTCCCGCGGCGGGTATTTTTCGACGGTCGGAGTAGTCTACGGGCCCTACGATGTCAAAGGCGTACCGGTCCTCGAACTATGCGGTCTGGTCGGAGGCATGGGAGAAGACGACGTACTCCTTGTATCAGCGAAAGATGGGTATTCTTCCGTTTACGATTACAGCCAGGTCAGCGGCGATATCGACACGTTCGTCCCCGACCCCATTAAGCAGGTGCCGCATGGAGAACTGGAGTTCCTGCTGATTTACGAAATGGATGGAGAACCACTTTCTGATGTCGATGGACGCCCTTTCCGGTTGGCGATCACCAGCACCGAAAACCTGATCACTGAAGGCCACTGGTGGGTGAAGTGGGTGGATAGACTGGAAATCAGGCGGCTGCCGGCAGCTTCCGCTTCTGATGAGGCTTCCGATGCTTAGCCTGGCAGCAAGGGCGCTGGCGCTCTTGATCCTCGTCTGTGTTCAGTTTGCAGGTATCGTGACATGTTCCAGCGGACCGGTAAAGGTACGAGTGCTCTGCGCCGGCAGCCTGATTGTGCCTTTCAGTGAGCTTGAAAAAGCCTACGAGGCAAAACACCCGGGGATCGATATCGAGACGGAAGGCCACGGCAGTATACAGGTCATCCGGCATGTGACCGAGTTGGGGGATGATGCCGATATCGTTGCTGTAGCGGACTATTCACTCATTGCCCCGATGATGTATGACACCATGGTACCGGATACCGAAACGCCGTACGCGGAGTGGTATCTCACTTTCGCTACGAACACTCTCGGCCTGGCGTGTACACCTGGAAGCCGTTACGCCAATGAGATAACTGCGGAAAACTGGTATGAGATACTTTCCCGGCCCGAGGTTAAACTCGGTATTCCCGACGCCAGGTTCGATGCCTGCGGTTACCGGGCATTCATGGTCTGCCAACTGGCCGAGTGGCATTATGAACGACACACGATATTCGAGGACGTGCTGGGCGGATTCACCTATCCGGTAACGGTCTCTGACACTCCCGCTGGTACGCTCATCACCATCCCGGAGATACTCAAGCCGGAAAAGATCTCCATCCGGGGTTCCAGCGTGGTTCTGCTCGGTATTCTTGAGTCAGGAGATATCGATTACGCTTTTGAATACCGCTCCGTGGCGCAGCAGCATGGGCTGGAATTCATTGAGTTCCCACCAGAAATCAATCTTGGTTCAACCGCATTTGAGAGTCTCGATCACAGCCTCAAGGTGAGGCTGGACTACCAGCGCTTTAAGTCGGTTATTCCGGAATTTGTTTGCCAGCCGATAGTCTATGGGATTACCATACCGAACAGTGCCCCGAACCGCGCTGAAGCCATTGATTTCTTGTATTTCATGTTCAGTGAAGAAGGGAAGGCCATCTTTTCGGAGTACTCGCAACCTCTGGTACCGCTTGCCCCGGGCAATCCGGATACTTTGCCTGGAGATATTCGGCTTCTTGTGGTGAACGGATAAGATGCTGAAGATAATATTGCGCCATCGGATGATGCTGGCCTTTATCCTCCTCGGGACGACCATATTTCTTTTTATTATCGTCCCTCTGGTGAAAATGCTTGTATCATCCGTAGCTGAACCTGACATTCTATGGAGTACCATCACAGACCCGGAAGTGGTGGGGGCCATCTGGCTGACGCTGTATGCCGCCCTGATAGCCACGGTGGCGGGTTTCATCCTCGGTATCCCGTTGGCCTATTTCCTGGCCCGGCACAATTTCCCCGGTAAGAAACTCATCGAGGGCCTGATAGATGTTCCCATCGTTGTTCCTCATACCGCTGCCGGTATCGCCCTGTTGTTCGTTTTCGGCCGGTCCTTCTTTGTCGGGAAGCTTTTCGGCAATGTCGGTATCGAGTTCGTTGATTCTACGGCGGGCATCGTGATCGCCATGTTGTTCGTCAGCGTCCCTTTCCTCATTGATTCCGCTAAGGAAGGGTTCCGCAAGGTGGATGCACGATTGGAGAATGTCGCCCGCACACTTGGAGCCTCGCCCTGGCAAGTGTTCCACAAGGTGTCATTTCCCCTGGCATGGCGCAGCATCCTTACCGGGAGTATCATGATGTGGGCTCGAGGCGTCAGTGAATTTGGCGCCGTCATCATTCTCGCCTACCATCCCATGATAGCCCCGGTCCTGGTCTTCGAGCGTTTCCAGGCTTTCGGACTGGACTACGCCCGTCCCGTAGCCGTTCTGCTCGTCATTGTCAGCGTTCTGGTATTTGTCGCACTCCGGTTGCTGCCTGGTAAAGGGGCACGGCTGTGATAGACATATCCGGTCTCCATATTAAAGTCGGCGATTTTTCCCTTACCAATATCAATCTGTCCGTGGCGCCGGGAGAATACTTCATCATGCTGGGTCCGACCGGGGCCGGCAAGACCATCTTATTGGAATCGATTACTGGCCTGCACCGGATTTCATCCGGCAGGATCGCGCTGGGAGGTATGGACCTGGCCGGCCTGACACCGGACAAGAGAAATATCAGCATCGTATACCAGGACTGTGCTCTGTTCCCGCATTATTCGGTGAGAGAGAATGTCATTTTTGGGCTGAAACTCAAGAAAACTCAGGCTGCATATGTCAGGGAAACCCTGGACCGGGTTACATCTCTTCTGGACATAAGCGAATTACTCGACCGCTGGCCGGAAACCTTAAGCGGTGGAGAAAAGCAGAAAGTTGCCCTGGCACGGGCTATCGCGACGTCACCGCGTGTCCTTCTCCTCGATGAACCGCTACGCGCTCTGGATCCGGAGACCCGTGAAGACTTGCAGGCGGTGTTATGGAAATTGCAGCGGAACACCGGTATTACCATCCTCCACGTGACGCACGACTTCGAAGAAGCAATCAGTATGGGAGACCGGATCGCGGTGATTGGGAACGGAATGGTCAGGCAGGTCGGCACGCCCCAGGAGATTTTCCGCCGTCCCGCATCAGAGTTCGTCGCCAGGTTCGTCATGACGAAGAACATCTTCAAAGGGACTGCTTCCACTATGGAAAACGGGCTGACCAGTTTCACTAGGGGTCCCGCTACGCTCTTTTCCGCGACCAAAGCAACCGGCCAGTGCTGCGCGTCTGTCCGCCCGGAAGATATCGTAGTCGATTCTTTCCCGCCGGGGGATGCTGGATTAAACCGTCTGGAGGGGACCATTACCAGCATCATCAACAAAGGCGCCCTGGTGGAAATCCATTGTCAGGCCCAACTCCCTTTCAACTGTCTTATCGCTTACTCTCATGCGGAACGATTACAACTCAAGATCGATCAGCGTATTTGGCTCTCGTTTCCCCCTTCTTCCCTCCATCTGTTTCAGGACTCGTTATAGTCATTCTTGACCATAATCCGATGCAAGGTATCGCCTTTCTAACGTTCATTGGGCTTCCGGCCTCTTAAAAACTGGATGGGGTAAGTGCTTTCTAGCGGCGAATAAGCGAAAGGGCATATTCTACTTCCCATCAAGAATGTGTACTATTGATTCGTCCCCTTTCCGAATATCGTTCATGTCCTGGTGAGGTCTTTGTTTGCGATTAGTTTAGGTACAGCCGGGTGCACTTTATGGGTTGTTTATGTGGCAGGTAGTAGTATGACCTCATGAAAAACCGGTTATCATATCCATTCAGGATATTAACCCTGGCAATTGCGGTGACCACATTTATGTTGTTGCTGGCAGGAACGTTACCGGGCGAAAACCTGGATGCCCAGGCATTGGACAGTAGTGACCTGTGCATAATGCCACACCAGGTTATATCCAATCCAACCCAACCAGCAATGTCTTCTATGCGCCTAAAATGTATCGTAATTATCGAATAGTTAGGCGTCCAGAGTAGATTCGGATTGAGAAACACGTCTGATTGAGATTCCTGAGGGTTAATGGGTGAAAGAACCATCCCGGGTGGAAGTTGGGTTATCAGCAACAAGAAACCTAGCTTCGATCTGAACAGACTACACTGCATGGGCTGCGAACCGATCCTAAAGCAACCATTCGAGGTCTATCTTTGAAGAATCCGACGGCAATGGACGGAGATCTCGAATGGTTCTCTGTATCTTCGCCAACTGAGCAGTTGAGAGGACCCGCCAATCGCTCACAGATTAAAGTTTAGCTCGAATTTTATGGTTCTGCCTATCGTACAGTAGCGCCCACCAGCATCAACGAAACGCAATCAACCGATAACATGTCGCCCTCTTGGGTTAGCTCTAGACCCCGACTTAGTCAGCGAAGTGATGTAATACTCTGTCTACAATCTACACTCGATCTTTTTAAACATAGTTGTTTGAACAAACCCCATGTACCTCGAAGAACTCTCCTCGTTGCAAACCCAGGCTAGAAATTGAGCAAGCTGCTGTTGAGGACACAGTGAAGGTTCTGGTTGTGCATTTCCTGGATGCAACGATTACATGATGTACAACCAGACCTGGAAATCAAGCCAAGTTTGAATTTTCGAACTATATGCTGGTCCATGATAAACGGGCGGCACATTGAGATTGCGTCGGCCGGTCCGCCTTCGACAGCATCGCGGATATCGGACAGATCCCTCATACCGCCGACAAGAATCAGAGGTTTGTTAATGAGCTTCCGGGCTTCTCTGCATTCTTCGAGGTAGTACGGATTCCTGGCGTCAGGTCTGATATGATGGAATGGTTTTTCTTCGATACCTTCACTGATCTCCACGGCATCGAGTCCCGCCTCGATACATGCTCGGGCGGATGCGATACCTTCATCCAATGATTTCCCATTTGGATGGTAGTCTTGAAGTCCCAGCTTGATTAATATCGGAAAGTCCGGTCCGGTAACATGGCGTATCCCTTCTATGATACTGGTGACGAACTTCCAACGTTTTTCCGGTGTACCACCCCACTCATCCTGGCGGAAGTTGGTCACGGGAGACAGGAAAGCGCTTACGAACCAGCCATGTGCTGCATGTATTTGCACCGCGTCGAAACCAGCTTCAACCGCTCTTCTCGCTGCTTGGACAAAATCATCGACATGTTCGTAAACCTCATCACTGGAAAGGTCTCTCACTTTCAAGTTATTGGCGGGATTTACTATCATTGAAGGTCCGACGACGTCATGCCCATTCAGGCCGGGGTTGCCAAACCAGCCCGCGTGCATCAGCTGTGCGGCTATCTTTCCCCCATTTCGGTGTACAACATCGACCAGCTTTGACAATTCCGATATCGTTGAATCATCATGAATCCCCAACTGACCAGGAGCAGCCCACCCGTCCAGGCAGGGGAACAGTCCGCTGGAAATAATGAGGCCGATCTCTCCGCGTGCGAGCTCCTGGTAGAAGTCCAATTGCCTTTGGCTCACTCTTAAATTCTCGCCGAGATTATCGACCGTTGCCGAGCGGACAAACCGGTTTTTAATCCTCAATCCATTGATATCGAAGGGTTCAAATAACTTTGTCATGTCGGAATTTCCTTTTATTGATATGATTTTTCGTCAATTGTCAGGATGATTACTTAAACCGGAACACCTTCCAGGAGTCCACCCTGCTTAAGAAGCTGCCGCTGGAGGGTCTTTACGTCCACGTCGCGAGGTGTTACACCCGCTTTCACAGCAAGGGCCGCCGCCGTACCGGCAGCCTCGCCCATGAGAATACAGCCCTGGATCGGTCTCAGGAGTTCATTCGCTACGGCATCCGCGGACAGGAGGCGGCCTGCTGCCAGCAGGTTTTCCCGGTTGCGTGACAGCAGCGAACAGTAAGGGATATGCCAGTGAGGGTGCTCGAGTGAGAAAACGTGATGGTGGTCCGGGAGTACACCAATGGTGTCGGGGTATAATGTACCTTTCAACAGTTCCCGGTGGTCGATCACGTGTTCTCCCACCATCCTTCGGCTGCAGCGTATTCCGATTTGGGGCGCCGTATCCATGATAAAGCATTTCTCGAACCCCGGAATGTTCTTACGGTAATATTCCTGGAATTTCCAGGCTTTTTTCCGTGCCTCAACCTCAACCTCGGTCAAGTTATCGACGCTCAATCCATTGTTAGCAAAACTGTTGTTGATCCATGCTGCGTCTGGTTGGGAATAACGCAGCAGGAAAAAGTTGGGCGAAGTCCCTTCCAGACCGAGTTGCTGACTGAGTTCCTTCATGCGGTCCGTGAAATCAGCCTGGTACGACGTCCGGAATTTTACATAAGCCTCAAAGTCGATGCCGCCTATTCGAAATGGAAGCGCCATTTGAGCTCTGAGCTGGGGTGTAATTTCGTCATTATACTCCGCACCGGCGGTAGCACAAATATCCCCGTCACCCGTGGTATCGATGGTAACCTGGGCGAGGATAGCCTGTCTGCCTTGCTTGCTTGCGAAAATGACCCCTTTCACCCCTTCATCTTCCACGATGGCCTCCTCGCCCCAGCAATGGAGGCAGAGATCGACGTCTGACTCTTCCACCATATCATTCAGGACCAATTTGTAGATTTCCGGATCGAAAGGGACGCTCATAATCACGCGGTTTTCCACAACGCAAAAAGGGAAATTGCGCCAGTAATCGACAAGTTTTTTTTCGCTCGAGCCGATGTCTTCCTCCCTGGGGTGAATGCATCCGCCGTATGCGTCAAGCCTGGCTACCATCTCCCGGCAGATACCGGCTATTTGCAGGTTCTTCGTACCGTCGCTCATCGGCATGATAACCAGCACCAACCCGCCGGTTGCCAGACCGCCCAGGTGTCCATACCTTTCCAAGAGCATAGTTCTTGCCCCATTCCGGGCTGCCGCCACGGCTGCTGCAACTCCGGCTACGCCGCCGCCTACTACCAGGACATCGGTTTCTCTGAATACAGGGGTTGTTCTGCTCGGCTCAATGATGGATTTCAACGTCCCTCCCGAACACTGGCTATATCTCCAGGTCGTGCCCGTTGCGTGATTCTTATCCACTGGTATGCAAAGCGGCCGATGAGCATCTCTGCAGCATGATGCTCATTATCGCGTTTCACCGCAGGATTCTTATACGGTGACTTCCATCCGCCGTATGATGTCGTCCTGGACGCCTTTGCTCAGGTCCGTGAAATAGGCACTGTATCCGGCCACCCTCACGATCAGGTCGCGGTAGTTCTCCGGATGTTCCTGCGCATCGAGTAACTGCTCATTGCTGACAACATTAAACTGGACCCATTTGCCGCCCATATCAGCATAGGTCTGGACAAGAAAACCCAGCTTTTTCAGATCTTCCGTAGTTGTCAGGGCTGACGGATGGAGCTTGACGTTGAGGAGTGTCGATGAGCAGGCTGCCTGGTTCATCTTCGCAGCACTTTTCAGCATTGCCGTGGGCCCGTTGATGTCTCTCCCCTGCGCGGGCGAGACCGTTCCATCTGATAGCGTTGTGCCTGCTAACCTGCCGTCAGGCGTCGCCCCGATTATCGTCCCCCCGGCGAACATCGATGAAATGGAAGCGCCACCAATGCCTTTGATGTTTCCGCCGACAGGGCGTCCGAACGTATGGTACTGTTCTTCTTCACCAAGCAGGAATTCATAGAGGTCTCTAGCTATAAGATCAACATAGTCGATATCATTGCCATATTTTGGAGCCTGCAGGCACATTTTTCTGATATCTTCGTAGCCTTCCCAATCTGCAGCTAGAGCCTGTTTCAAGTCCTTTATCGTGAGCGTCTTCCTGTCGAAGACCAGAAGCTTAATTGCTGCTAGTGAATCCGCCACATTGATTGCGCCGACGGGTACCATCATCGCCCTAAAATCATACGGAGGTACCGGTTTTCTTTTCGATAGGGGTTTCCCCATCGTTATCCCGTCTTCCATCAGCACGGTATCCAGTATCTCTACGGCATCGTAGTAGGTCTGAATATCTCCGGAATACCCGTTGAGAAGAAAACTATGCTCGTGCCAGAGGCCGATGAAGTACCTGAGGGATCTCTTGAAAGTCCCATAGAAATCTTCAAAGGTTTTGCAGTCTTCAATTCTTGAATCGGTAAAACCGACTGCCAGCCCGGTCCGCGGATCTGTCCCGTTGTTTAACGCAATTTCGAGGACCTTTGGAACGACGAAAAAAAGCCCGGCGAGGAAACTTGCTTTCCCCGGAATAGCCGGGTCAACACAACCCGCCAGATGGTAGTTACGCGCTTCTTCCAGCGGTATGCCACCAGAGGTCATGTAATCAAGGAAAGAACGGTCGAGCGCCAGTGCCGGCATACCGATGCCCGTTCTTACCACTTCCAGGGCTTTCACCAGTAATTCTTCGGGTGTTCCTTCATGAATCCGCAACGTAATGGTGTGGTGCGGCGTCCTGACCCGGTTGGCCGCTTCCAGGACGAGGTAGGTTAACTCATTACTGGCATCCCTGCCTGCTGCATCGACGCCGCCGATAGTCATGTTACGCCATTTAGCGAAGCCCGCATGCTGAGACCGCTTGGCCCGTGAAAGCTTGATGTTTTCCGGCTTCATGCACTTGATGCGTAATTCACCGAGTAACGCCAGTACCTCTTCGTCGGAGATCTGTCCTCTTTCCAAGTCCTTTTTGTAAAACGGGTACATGTACTGGTCAAATCTACCCAGGTTGTGCGTCGAGGTAGGTGCTGATAAAATCTGGTTAAACCATAAGGACTGCATTGCCTGAAAGAAATTTTTTGGCGAATTCGCAGGAACCTGGCGGCAGGCTTCTGCTATCCTTTCCAGCCGGTTACGGTGTAAAGGATCTCGCTCGCTTTCCGAGAGCTTGTCGGCCTCTTTAGCATATCTACCGGCCAACCGGATAATGGCTTTCATTACTATCAGTGAAGCAGATAGGAACAGCCTTTTTTCCACTGCCTCCTGGGACAGGAACTTGATGTTCCGGAGTTCTTCCTCGATTTTCAGGATGACTGGATTGAGCCCGTTGAGCCACCTGGTAAAATCCGTGTAACAATCGGTGAAGTTGAAGGACAGGCACAGCCCGCTGCCGGCGTACGCCCCTCTGAATTCATCTTTGTTTCTCATTGGCGGGAGAGTAATGCCGACCTGCAGATAATTGAAGAACTTATCGTCGAAAAGCTTTGACTGAGCATACTCGGAACACCGCTTCTCCCAGTACCCTCCGATTTCCCTTATTGTCGGCCAGTCAGCCTCGTCGACCGTAACGATTCCGTCCTGCGCCGCACTCCTGATCTCGTCTTCCTTCCACACTCCGAGAAACGGGTCTATCTCTGCCCCCCAGGGCTTGCTGGCCCCCTCGCCGACGAATAATTCATCCTCATCTATCAACACAGGTATGTTTTCCAGCATATGCGCGTGGGCTTTGGCATACCGGATTACGGCGGGTTCTCCCTCTGTTTGCTGGAAGGATTCGGTGATCAGCCGCGCTTTTTCGACACAGAGAGGAAAGCCTCCTTTGACCATCTTAGCCATCAGTTTTTCCATATTTGACGTCTCCCTGACAAGTAGAGTAACTAACCGCCGATTTTTGCTTCCAGGCCGTAAGATGCAACCATATCCCGCAATTCCAGCATACGTTCTTCTTTCGGCGGGATTATTGATTGATTTTCCGGCTTGCCCAGCCGTTCATGTTTGGTTTCTCCAAGCCGGTGGTAGGCCAGCAGGTGGACCGGCACCGATGTGTCCAGTTCAGAAGCCACAAATCTGGCTGTTTCCCCGATGTTTTCAGCAGAATCGTTATACCCTGGTACGACGGGAACCCTTATCCATATCGGTATTCGCAGCTCATGATACAGTTTCCGGACATTCTCCAAAATACAGTCATTCGGAACGCCGGTATATTCCCGGTGTTTTTCAGAGTTCATGTGTTTCAAGTCAAATAGTACGAGGTCTGCATACTGGAAAACACTCTTGATTGTCTCCCAGTCGGCGTATCCGCAGGTCTCGATAGCAGTGTGGATTCCTGCCTGCCGGCATAGTGAGAGGATGTTCTTCACAAAATCAGACTGAAAAAGCGGTTCGCCTCCGGTAAGGGTCACCCCTCCGCTCGAACGTTTATAGAATACCTCGTCGCTCTTTATGGACTGGAAAACTTCTACAGCCTTCATCTTTTTGCCTGCGAGGCTTCTTGCTTCGTTGGGACATACCTGAACACAATTCCCCGAACCTTTGCATTTTTTGCGGTCGGTGGCGGATTTTCCATCGATGAGCCTGAGTGCTTGAGCTGGGCATGCCGAAACACACCTGCCGCAACCGGTACACTTTTCCACGAAGAAAAACAGTTCTGAATTGGGCGATTGTGACTCGGGGTTCTGGCACCAGATACAACGCAGAGAGCACCCTTTCAGGAAAACACTGGTCCGTATCCCCGGGCCATCATGTATGGAATAGCGCTGGATATTGAAGACTGTTCCTTTTTCTCCTTGAGCACTTATCACGACTGCAACTCTCAGGTTCCGCGTAATTTGGTCTAGAAAATAGTCTGCTTGGAGGTATCCGGCTTAATATTCACAAGGTCAGAATACCGATTTTTTACCTGAAGGGGGTCAGCTATCAACAGGTATCGGTCTGTCTGGCGGTCCCATGCGGGCCATTCGATAAGTCCTTCCACGCAGGGGTTGCCGGTCCTGGCGAAAGTAGTCCAGATCGTCTGGATGTTTTCAGCTACCCGGCGGTCGGATTCGGATATTGCAGGTACGGAGGATCTGGCCCCGGAAGACGCATATCCCGGTTGGGCGGCTGCCCAGGCTTGGGTATCATCAAGAGCGCCGAACACGTAATGCAGTTCTATACCGTGGGCGGCCACGCAACCTTCGGACCTCCAGCCCTCCGGCACCTGGTCGAACACAGCCGCGTACGCCCGTGAGGTACTATCACCCGGTCCGGTCATCAGTCTCAGGTAATCTTTGATCATCATATCAGCGATCAGGCTGCCGGGACCGGTCAGTTCTCCCTTGTTGGCCACCATCAGGTACGGAACCTGGTTTCTCCGGCTGGTCTGGAACATATTGACAAGAGTATCCGGTAAAAACCAGCCTTCATGTACCACCTGCCACGGCCCCATGAACAGATACTCCGGTCCCATTTCGACATTCAATTCCTGGTCTGTGTTGATGATCGTCTCCCAGGGCAGTTCGCGTACGGCTGCCAGGGGATCGATCGCTTTATCCACTCCGAGCTTCCGGAACAGTTCTTCTCCGAACTTCTCCATCTCATTGAGTGGTATCGTATCGAAATAGCGCCCGCCGCTTTCCACGATGGCACGATGGAACAGGCCGCTGGCTAAAGGCGTCGCCATCAGGGCAGCAACTTTCAGTCCTCCTCCGGACTCACCGAAAATGGTCACGTTGCCGGGGTCGCCGCCGAAAGCGGCGATATTCCGCTGCACCCACTGCAAGGCGGCGATCATATCGAGGAACATGTAGTTGCCGGAAACGTGGCGGGGGGTTTCTTTGGTGAGAAGCGGATGTGCGAACAGGCCCATGACCCCTAACCGGTGGTTGATGTTCACCTGGACGACGCCATGCAGCGGCAGTCCGAGATTGACGGACAAAGGAAAATTCCCGTTACCATACCTGAGACCGCCGCCATGGAGCCAGACCATCACCGGCAATTTATCGGCAGGGTCATTTCCCGGAGTCAGTACGTTGAGGTAAAGACAGTCCTCGCTGGAAGACTGTGTTCTCATTGCCCCTGCATTCGGATCGGGGTACTGGGCCGCTTGAATACTGAATTCAGTACACTCCCGGACGCCGGACCATGGCGCCGCCGGCTGCGGCGGTTTCCAGCGCAGTTCTCCGATTGGAGGGGCGGCGTAGGGAATACCCTTGTACAGGTAAATAGTCTGACCGGCTCGACTAACCATGGCGCCTGAAATGTAACCGGTGTCCAGTCTTACCTTATTCATCAGAATTCCCCTCATATTTTTCTTTCGGACATCAACTGTCAACTGTTTGGCCTGGGCGCGTTTTCTACGGCAAAGTCGCTGGATATGGATTGAGCATTGCCAAATATTACGTCTCTATCCTCTATACCGAGTCCGTAGCTTTCAGCGACTTTTTCTATCAAATTATCTCTCAGTTTTCGTAAGGTTGCGGCCAGGTTTTCCAGTTCTTCGTCCTCCACCCAGCTTTTTATTTCTTGCTCTGCTTCAAACAAGTCGCCTAAACTGGATACGACGTAATCTAGGCCTTCGGATGTGACTTCTACCTTAGTACTGCGGCGGTCATTTCCATCCGGAATTCTCTTTGCCAAACCATCTTCTTCAAGTCCGTCGATAAGCTTTGTGATACTGTAATTAGGACGAAGCATGATGTGGGCAAGCTGGCTCGGGGTCAATGTTCCTCCCCGGGTTATCAGGAATATGAGGGCGCTGGTACGCAGCCAACTCACATCCTTCTTCAGTATTTTTTGCACGTATCGATTGACGACGTCGGCAAAAGCGATGATGCGGGGCATCTGCATGCTCCGTATGCGCCGGTTGACCTCTTCTATTTCATGTGATGACGGCATATTGTTCCGGCGGATGATATGATTCCCGTCCGATTATTTCTTCGGGCTTTATTGTAGGACTATTTTGTATATAATACAACAGTTGTAATAAATTATACCAGCGGTTTTTCCATGCCTATTGGACTGTAGGTAAAACAAAACTCTCGGGGCTGGCTCTCCGGAATGACTGTTTCAGCTTTTTCATAGACCCGATAGTCGATTTTTGATAATGGTTCTACAAAGCGTATAATCAGAAATAACCTGAAATGATTGTGAGAAGAAATATGGATGCATCTTCATATGATATCGTATACTCTGATCTCCCGGCTGAAGGAGTCCGGCTTGAGAAAAATGTTTACGCCGCCATGCGCGATGGCGTGAGGATTGCCGTTGATGTTTATCGGCCTGCGTCAGGAAAAGGACCCTGGCCCGTTATCTTTGCCTACTCACCTTTCCAGAAAGAACGATCGTTCGAAAGCGCTAAACCGGAATTCTACTGCAACCGCGGCTAGGTTTGCGTGCAGGCTGCTGAAAGGGGAAGCGGTTTGAGCCAGGGGCAGTTCACGTTCCAGGGGCCTGCTGCTGCACAGGACGGTTACGACCTTATCGAGTGGATTGCCAGCCAGTCGTGGTGTGATGGTAATGTGGCTATGATGGGAGCCTCAGGATACGGTGTTATGCAATGGATAACCGCTCCGTTAAACCCGCCGCACCTGAAGACTCTCGTCGTGTTGGGGACGACAGACAACTACCGGG
>CAZQQL010000076.1:11760-15190 GCA_964595455.1 uncultured Dehalococcoidaceae bacterium | reverse complement strand
GATAATGAGCGGTGACTGGAGTTCAGACGTGTGCTCTTCCGATCTACACAATAGAATTACGCAGGGTCAGGTCCCGTATATCTTCCACCTGGCCCCTGATCCGTTCCTCCGGGAAGTAGTCATAGGCGGCGACGTTATAGAACAATATCCATGTTGGCAACGACTTCCTGAGATGCAGAAAGTCATCTCCTCCCAAGGCCAAGATCGCGGCCAGGTCCGTATTGTTAAGGATAAAGCATTCATTGACGAGCCGTAACCGCAGCAGCCAGTGAGTTATGTCAAGCAAACTATCCAGCCTGTCGGACCCAATAAAGTATGGTTCTTCCACTTGCGGCACAAGCTCGCAACGGGCGCTGACCCAGGTCACGATACCCATTGTTCCCTGCGCTCCCTGAATGATACGGTACCATGAAGAAGATGAAGGTCCCGCTGCTTCTTTTTGTGCTCCACCGGCTGCCCATTGCTCTTCGATGGTCCCGGAACCGGCCGCGGACCCGGTTCGGAACATGTCCCCTGTCCCGAAGATGATTTCCACGCAGGCGAGCGGATCTGCGATGTCCCAGTGGTATTTGGGCATGACCACCGGCTCGCGTTCCAGCATGCTGCCGGCTACTGACTTAGTTAAACGAGGCAGCAACGGCATGTTCAGCCGCAGGCCTTCCCTGGCCAATGCCGGGATGAGTTCCGCGAAGGTAACACCGGGTTCGAACATTGCAGCCCGGTTCTTTCGGTCGATGTGGATAATGCTCTTGAGACCGCTCAGGTCCACGATGACGGCGCCGCCGATAGCCGGCGCGCTGCAGCCATGGAAATGGGGGTACCCGGAACTAACAGGTATAAGCGGAGTGCCGGTTTCCTTTGCGATGGATACGATTTGCCGGACATGGGCGGCATCTTGCACCTTAACGATGCATCTCGGGCGTATGCCATCCCTAGAACCAAGAGCTGAATACCTTTCAAGGTCCTCCGCGCATGTCACGATGTTACCGGAGCCAACGATTCCTTCGAGCCGTTCCAGTACCATACTCCCGAACCTCCAGTCTTACCCGGACTGCTTTACAGGGTCTAGGCCTGCAGCACGATATGCCAGCGGTCACGGCGTTACGCTGATAGAACGTAACCCCTGTCCCGCGCTATTCTTGAAGCGCCTTCTTTCAGGATTGGTACAAGTTCGCTTATTAGTTCAGACAACAATCTTACTCTGGCCCCGAGATGGATAACGCCCCGATGAGCTCGCTGTAATCAGAAAAATCCGTTGCCATATCGTGCGGCAATAACGCCCGGCGTTATTTCATCTTCAATTCCTAAAAACAGTCAAGCTCATCCAGAATTATGGCAAGCTTTCTTGTTTAGGGCCGTTTCTTGTTAAGACACCCTGATTTCGGGTGATTTGATGTATTTAACATCATGACCCGCCGGTTTGTCAATGAAGTTCGTGATATCGTCACAATGCCGTTAACAGGAAAGGCAACAGTGTTAGTTTCACGTTCTTGATTTTCCTTGGCGTAGCGGTCAACAACGAAACGACCGTGAATCCAGATTCCGGCTAGTACTAACTAAAAACAATGTGCTCCAATGGTGTGCCGATCAACGACTCTATTTCTTGCTTGACCTGTAACGCTCTCTCTTTACGCACAAGGACATGTTTTTCTATATCCGGATCTTTATCATACTGTTTCTGCGAAATACGATAACGCTCATCGATGTTGACTATGCGATCTAATCGGACGTATTTGTCCGCCAGGTAGACTACTTTGGCCGACAACGATACAGCATTCAACGGCCCTCCACCAAGGTCCGTATGGATACCGACGATTTCGGCAAGACGGTCGAACCCCATGTCCCGCAGGATGTTGCCCCCGGCTTGATCGTGCCGCGATTTACCTTTCGCAATATCGTGTAACAGCGCGGCGGCTTTAACCAGCCCGATGTCGATGTCCTGTCCAGCATCCCGCAATGCTTCCCCGATAATTTCCGCAACTCGCGAGGTGACTTGCCCGTGGATGATCCTGTCGACGCTCGTTTCAGTAATTTCAAATATAGCTTCGCATTCTTCGTCGGTTGGAACGTGATATCGGGACCAACGCCGGACGACTTCTTCATAATCGGACGGCGTATCGATATCGAGCAGGATGCCGCTATCGGCTACGGGAAGGTTTTTGGCAGTAGCGGCGTGTCTCGAAAGGGCCGCCCGGAGCCCGCCATCGCCTTTGTAATCCAGTATCTCCTGGACTAATTCTGACGGAATGAGGGGAGGATGCCCCCGGCGACCTTTAAACACAGGGTAGATAATAAGATCCGGATTCTCATATCCCTTTTCCAGTAGGGCCCCGACCGTAGCCGGCCTGACCAGAGGAATATCGACGGGATTTACCAGAAATCCCCTGTGTCCCTGTCCGATTGTAGCAACACCGGCACGAACGGATGTGAACATCCCTTGTTCATAATCAGGGTTTTCACAGAGGAGGATATCTCTGGAGGATATCTTGGCGAACAGATCTTCCCGCCGGTACCCGCCGACAAGTATCACGTCAACATCATTGCGTTGAAATGTCTCGATGACATGGTCGGTTACCGTCGTTTTACCGAGCGGTAACAACGGTTTGAAGCGGGGCATCCGGCTGGAAAGACCTCCCGCCAGGACGATGGCCACGTACGGTCTTTGTATCACGGGCGGTTGCCACTCCTGACGCTGATCAGTTCTGCCACGATACTGACGGCGATCTCCTCCGGCGTCTCACCGCCGATGGCAAGGCCGATAGGCGAATGAACGGCGTCGAGCGCAGATTGCGTCACGTCGCTTTCAAGCAGGGAAGCGAACATTGCATCTCTCTTGCGGCGGCTGCTGATCATACCGATGTACCCGGCACTCGTTCGCAGCGCCTGTTCCAGCACCACGCGGTCGAACTGATGCCCGCGCGTGATGATGACAATATAAGAGTCTTTGTCAATGGGCTGTTCTTCGACGGCGTGAGCAAAGTCACTGGAAAAGCAGGTCAGCCAGGCATCGGGAAAACGCTCCGGATTAGCGTAATCAAGACGATCATCCACGACGACCACCCGGAAACCGGCCATCGCCGCGATGTGTACTGTAGGTACCGCAACGTGCCCTCCTCCGAAGAGGTAAAGGGTTTTCAGCTTCCTCATCGGATCTATGAGGAAATTCCAGTCCCCCACCTTCAGTACCGTGCTGGAAGTGATGGTCCTTAATGCTCCCTTGATTTTCCCGATGGACTCTCCATCCAGAGGCAGTCTCCCGAGTATACTACCGTCCGGTAACATCAAGGCGCGCCCCCCGATGCGTACACTGGTTTCATTCCCGGAATAACAGGTCAGTAGAAAACAGTCCTTCCCTTCCGTCACCGCGCCCAGCCAGTCTTCGGCCAGCTTTTTGTTCGGTGAAGATGCTTCAAGGTAATCAAGGAGGACT
>CAZQQL010000076.1:0-11750 GCA_964595455.1 uncultured Dehalococcoidaceae bacterium | reverse complement strand
CCCGCCACAGAGCATGCCTTCAGCGACATCAAGAGAGGCCATATCGAAAATGAACAATTCCGGTCGCATCGTCTTTAATGCATTCTTTGCTTTACTGATAGCTGAAGCCTCCAGGATGCTTCCCCCGATAGTCCCGCAGGTTTTTCCATCCTCGGAAACGAGCATTTTACTGCCTTCGTGACGCGGCGAGGACCCCTTTAGATTGAGTAGAGACACCAGGACAACAGGCTCCTCCCGCTGGAATCGTTCGCACATCATGCGGACCAGTATTTCGTTCTCATCCATGGAACACACTCCGGATATCAGTAAAACAAAACCGGGACGGAGATGCAAGTCTACCGTCCCGGTACATCGTGATATTTAGTCCATCAATACACCTGTTGTTTAGTCGGGTACCGTGGGGAGAAGCTGAAAAAGGATGCTAAGGGAAGTATAACGTTCTTGGACTCCCTTAAGCTTTCACATTACTACTAATGACGCATGAAACTCAGGACTACCCTAAAATGTACAACAGAAGGCAATCAAGGTAATCGCTCTTACTCGGAAGAAGAACGGAGACTATCGAGTCCGTCTCATAGGTCGATTTTCTTGTCTACAACGAGATCGCTGTAACCTTGACCGGACAGGTCTTGTAAGCCGGTGTCCTGGTAACCGGGTCCAGCGTTTCCGGTTTAGCGCTGATGAGCCGGTTGGTGGGGCACTCGGCAAAATGGAACGCCATCGCGACCATACCTTCCGGTACCTTATCGGTTATCTTTGCCCGTACCTGAACCTCGCCCTGGGCTGAAGTCACCATTACCATCTCGCCGTCATGGATGTCAGCTTTGGCGGCATCGGCGGGATGTATCTCCGCTATCTCCTCACTCATGAGGATGTTCAGCCCGTCGACCTTCCGCGTCATCGTGGCATGGTAATGGTACAGTCTCCGGCCGGTCATGAGCAGCAACGGGTACTCATCGGTCAATAATTGGACCGGTTCTCGGTATTCAAGCGGCACGAAGTATCCCTTCCCGCGTGAGAACGTCTTTGTATGAAGTATCGGCGTTCCCGGATGTTCCGGCGTCGGGCAAGGCCACTGGATACCGCCTTTGTCAAGGCGTTCGTAAGAAAGGCCGCCATAACTCGGAGTCAACCCGGCCATCTCGCTGAATACCTGCTCGGCGCTTTCATACTCGAAGCCCGGCACACCCATGCGTTTGGCGATTTCACTGGTGATCCACCAGTCAGGCTTGGCTTCTCCGGGAGCCTCGACTGCCTTGCGTACCCGCTGTACGCGCCGTTCCGTATTGGTGAAGGTCCCTTCCTTCTCGGCAAAGCAGGCTGCCGGCAACACGACATCCGCTAACTCGGCAGTCTCGTTAAGATAGATGTCCTGGAAAACCAGGAAATCTAGATTTTCCAGAGCCTTGATGACATGGTCTGCGTCCGGGTCCGTCAGCACCGGGTTCTCGCCCATGATGTACATGGCTTTAACTTCCCCCCGTAGCGCGGCCGGCAACATCTCGGTGAGTTTCATTCCAGGAACATTACTGAGACTCACGCCCCAGGCTTCCTCGAATTTGTTCCTTGATTCACTATTATTGACCTTCTGATAACCAGAAAATACGTCCGGGAGCGCGCCCATGTCGCAGGCGCCCTGCACGTTGTTCTGCCCGCGTAGCGGATTAACACCGCCTCCGGATTTTCCAGCATTGCCGGTGAGCATGCTGAGATTGCCGGTGGCCATAACATTATCGGTGCCGTGACTGTGCTCGCAGAGCCCCATCGCGTACAGGATGGCAGAGGGGGTATTGGTAGCGTACATCCGCGCCGCAGCCTTGATCAGACCCGGTTCTACGCCGGATATTGCCGAAACACGGTCCAGCGGATAGTTCTTCAGTTCTTCGAGGAATTCATCGAAGTTCTCGCAGCGTTCCTCGACATAGGCTTTATCATACAACCCCTCATCGTAGATAATTTTCATCATGCCCATGAGAAGAGCGACATCGGAGCCGGACCTGTTCCGGAGCCAGAGGTCCGATTCTCTCACGAAGTCCACTTCTACAGGGTTGATGACGATCATCTTGGCGCCGTTCGCCACCGACTGACGCACTTTCATGGCCAGCACGGGGTGGGCTTCCGTCGTGTTCGTGCCAATGGCAAGGAAACACTTCGTGTTCTCAAAATCAGCGACATTGTTGGTCATGGCGCCGCTGCCGAATGTTGTGGCCAGACCGGCCACGGTGGGAGCATGTCAGAGACGGGCGCAGTGGTCAACGTTGTTGGTCACGAGCGCCGCCCTCCCGAACTTCTGCATTACATAGTTGGCTTCATTCGTGCTTCTCGCCGAAGAAACAATCCCTACTTCCGCAGGTTTATATTGCTTCAGTTTTTTAGCTACCAGATCCAGAGCTTCATCCCAGGTGGCTTTTTCAAACTGGCCGTTACGCTTGATCAGCGGCGTGGTGAGCCGGTCTTGGTGATGGACGAACTCCGGGATGCCGAACCGTCCCTTAACGCAAAGCCTGCCTTCGTTCGATGGCCCTTCCCGGTCACCTCGGACCGAGACGATCTTGCCGTCTTTGATCCCAAGGTACATCTGGCAGCCGACCGCGCAGTAACAACAGGTCGTCTTGACTTCCTTTTCCACGAACACCGGGTGCTTCGGCGTCAATGCCCCGACCGGGCAATGCGCCATGCATTCCCCGCACGAACGGCAGATGGATTCCAGAAGCGGCTTATCTTCGAAGGTTGCTACTTTCATATCGAAGCCGCGATAGGCAAAATCGATGGCTCCAACACAGGTGATTTCCTGGCAGGTACGGGTGCACCGCCCGCAGAGGATACAGCGGTTGCGGTCAAGGTCGAAAAACGGGTTGCTGCGGTCGATATCACGAGGCTTTTCTTCCCTGGGAATCGTCAATTCCTGCATACCCAGGTAGTCCGCCACTTTCTGCAGTTCGCAGGTCCCGTTGGAGGGACACGTTACGCAGCGGTCGGTAACCGCGACATTCCTCAAGCAAACATCGTTGGGGCCGCAACGCTCGCGGCGGTTACAGGTGAGGCATTCGCAGGGATGTGACCTGAGGATCAGTTCCATGGTCGTCCGCCGGATATCGTTCAGTGCCGGTGCATTCGTCGTGACTACCATGCCATTGGTTGCCGGAGTAGTGCACGACGTTGGATATCCCCTCATTCCCTGTATCTGTACGATGCAAAGGCGGCAACCACCATACGGTTTAAGATCGGGGTGATAGCAAATGGTAGGAATATAAATACCGGCCTGCAGGGCTGCTTCTAAAACGGTGGATCCCTGCGGCGTCTTTATTTCCTGGCCGTCGATAGTGATGGTGATTTGCACGTTGGTATTTTTGTTCTGCTTCATCAGGTAACAATCACTCGGAAGAAATAGATTTGCCAGAGCTAAACAATCTCAATGTTCCATTATGACGAAACAACATCAGTTTTGCAAGTTCCTTTGGCATGAGTGACAGTTATATCGATGTGGGAAATAGCCGGTGCGTCCGATATACGGCTTGTCTGGTGGTGGAAAACCGTGTGGATGAAGTGCCTGCTCCATTTAAAAAAAGTGACAAAACATCCTTGCATCCCGCCTGGTAGTGGAGTAAAATAAACAGTACATATGTTCTTATTACAACTGAGATTCGCTTTAAGGTAAATGAACGATGCTGAGTCTCAGCAATTTGACATTCCTCCGTCAACAGTGATATATTTCCGTTCGATTGGTTGTATCATGTATATTAGTACAACTAATACTTTTTATACAGGAGGTGTGAGATGCCAAAGGTTTCCCTGACCGTAAACGGGATCAAGCGTCAGGTCGAAGTGACTCCTCAAACAGTCCTTCTCGATCTTCTCCGAGACGACCTTCATCTCACCGGTACCAAGCAATCGTGCGACCGTAAAGGACAGTGCGGCGCATGCACCGTTATCGTGGACGGGAAGGCTGTCAGGTCTTGCCTGAGAAAAGTGGTTGACCTCGAAGGGGCCGATGTCATCACTGTCGAAGGCCTCGGCACCCCGGAAAACCCGCATCTGATACAGGAAGCGTTCGTACTTTCCGGAGCTATCCAGTGCGGTTTCTGTACGCCCGGCATGATCATGGCCGCGAAAGGCCTGCTGGACAAGAACCTCAATCCGACCATCGATGACATCAAGAAAGCCCTCGCGCATAATCTCTGCCGCTGCACGGGCTACAAGAAGATCATCGATGCCGTGCAGCTCGCTGCAAAATTCCTGCGCGGCGAAACTACCCCGGAAACAATAAGGGCTTCGTACGGGGATAAAAAGATCGGCGTGTCCCTTCCCCGGCCGTCTGCCATGGCCAAGGCCTGCGGTGTGGCGAAATTCTCCGCGGACTACTACTTCGATAACGCACTGGAAATCGCCTGTGCCCATGCCTTCGCCAACTATGCAAAGATCAAGTCTATAGATATCTCCGCGGCCGAGAAGATGCCCGGGGTCGTCGGCATCATCACGGAAAAGAACGTGCCTGGTACGAACCGCGTTCGCGAAGCCGTGCCGGACAAACCCCTCCTCATGGAAGACATCGTTCGTTCTTACGGTGACCCGGTAGCCATCGTCGCCGCGGAAACCCGTGAACAGGCCCGCGCCGCCGCAGCCGCCATCAAGATAGAACTCGAACCGCTGACTCCTGTAATGACAGCCAAAGAAGCCCTGGCGCCCGGAGCTCCGAAGCTCCATGACTGGTCGGAGAACCTTCTTGAGACAACGAAGCAGATTCACGGCGACGCTGAGAAAGCGCTGGCCGAATCGACTTACGTGGTCGAAGGCGAATTCTCGACGCAGGTCAACCACCAGGCGCCACTCGAGCCGGAAGTCACCATCTGCTATATGGAAGGCGAAGGAGACGACGCAGAACTGTTCGTCGTTGGCCGCAGCATTAACATCCATCCCAACGCAGCTCAGATCGCCGAATGCGTCGGCTGGGAAAAGACCCGCTACGTCGAGGCCTATGCCGGCGGGCAGTTCGGGCAGAAGTCCGCCCTCATCACCGAAGCCCTGGCTGCAGCCGCCTGCGTTTACTTCCGGCGGCCCATCCGCTACGTGCCCAGCCTGGAAGAATCCCTGTTCCTCAGCCCCAAGCGCCATCCCTATGACATGAAACTGAAGCTCGGCGCAGACAAGAACGGCCGCTTCACCGGGCTCTGGGACGACATGTACATCAACAAGGGCGCCTATTTCATCCTCGGTGCTTTGACCATCGGGCGTACATTGCACATGCTTTCCAGCGCCTATCTCATCCCCAATGTCTGGGCAAGCTGTAAGCTGGTCTACTCCAATAACGCTTCCGGCGCAGCCGCCCGTGGCGCCGGACCGCCCCAGTCCAACTTCGCGCTGGAAGTCGCCATCGACATGATGGCGGAAAAAGTAGGCATCGATCCGCTGAAATTCCGCAAGATGAACTCGCTGAAACCCGGCGAACAACGCTCGACCGGAGCGACCATGAGCCAGTGGGAATTCCCGGAGATCTGCGATATGATCGAACCGCACTGGGAGCGCGCCAAGAAAGACTGTGCCGCGTTCAACAAGAAGAACTCTAAGGTCAAACGTGGCGTCGGTCTGGGAGCGTTTGCTTTCGGTATCGGCGGCGCCGGCGACCAGGGCCATGTCGAGGTCGAAGTCAATCCCGATGACAGCATCACCATCTACGGCGCCATCGCTGACCCCGGTGAAGGCAACGATGCCATGCTGACGCAGATCGCCGCTTACGTCCTCGATGTCCCCATGGACCGGATAAAACTGGAGACCCGCAGCACCCATAATACCTGGGCCATGGGCCCGGCCGCGGGCAGCCGCATGACCTACATCGGCGGAGGCTCCCTCCAACTGGCCGTCGAACAACTCCGGAAGGCCATGGACGAAGCCGGCGGTAAAACCTACGAAGCCCTTAAAAAGGCCGGAAAAGAGACCCGCTTTGTGGGACAGAAGAAACTGAAACCCGGTAAGTGGGACAAAGAGACCAGCCAGGGCGATTCCAATGAGTCCATCGTCCATAATATCCAGATGGCCGAGGTTGAAGTGAACATCGAGACCGGTGATGTCAAGGTCATCAAGATGACCACCTCCGTGGACGCCGGCCCCATCCTCAATCCTCAGGCCGTGGAAGGCCAGCTCGAGGGCGGCATGGACCAGGGCATCGGGTTCGCCCTCCGTGAAGAATACATCCACGGTAAGACGAAGGACTGGAAGACGTTCAAGTTCCCGACCATCGAAATGATGCCGGAAATGGAGATCATGTTCCAGGAAACACCGCGACCCAACGGCACGCTCGGCGCAACGGGCATCGGCGAAATGACGATGATATCCACCGCCCCGGCGGTCATCAACGCCATCTACAATGCCTGCGGCGCGCGCGTCCACAACCTTCCGGCAACACCGGACAAGGTGAAGGCCGCACTGGCTGCCCGGAAAGATTAGTATGCAGGACACGCTGCAGACCAAGTAACAAGTTAATGGAATGAAGCCTGAGTACGGCGGGATGGTAGATGTCCCGTTCCCGCTGCACTCAGGCTTTAATGCCCTCCATCAGTCGTGTGTTTTACGTATCGTGCGTCTTTATCATACAATACCAAAAACAGCCGGTCAGACCGGTAAGACCTGCGGCACACGCTGAAAAGGAGTAAGTTTTATGCATGGCTGGATGGGAAAAATCCTGTATGTCAACCTCACCGATTCGAAGATAAACGTCCTCGATTCGCAACCTTACGTCGATACCTACCTCGGGGGCCGCGGCGTCGGCCTGCGCCTGTATTGGGAACTGGTCAAACCGGAAGTAAAGCCCTACGACCCGGAAAATTGCCTAATTTTCACCATCGGGCCTGTTGTCGGCACCGGCGCCCAGGGCGCAACCATGACATCGGTTGTCGGTAAATCACCAGTCGCCGTGCCTGAAGGTTTCTGCTACGGTAACCTCACCGGCTTTGTCGGTCCTGAGATCAAGAAAGCCGGCTACGATGGTCTTGTTATCCAGGGACGGGCGCAGAAGCCCGTCTACCTGTTCATCGAAGACGACCATGTTGAGATCAAGGATGCTTCAGACCTGTGGGGACTGAACGGCTACCGTACCGGTGAACTGCTTGAACAAGCCCATGGTGCCAAGACCCGCTGGATCGTCATCGGCCGGGCCGGTGAAAACATGGTCCGTACCGCCCTGGCGCTCGCCACACATGACTGCACCGTTTCCGCCGGTTTCGGCGCCGTCATGGGGTCCAAGAACTTTAAAGGCATCGCTGTCCGTGGCAGCAACAAGATCCAGGTCGCCCAGCCGGAAACGCTGACCTCGCTTAACCGCTACACCGCCCGGATCGCCAAGCGTATCCGGTTGACGCACGCCCCCCACATAGAAGGCACAAAGCACGCTGAAAAACTCGAAGTCATCGGCAAGGGCGGCTGCTACCTGTGCGGTCTGGAGTGTGTCGCCGGGGTGTACCGCTATGGTAAAAAATATGTCGGCCATCGCAAGTGCGAGTCCGTGGAATACTACCTGCCATGGGCGTACGGTAAAGAAGAAGAACCGATCGAGACCCTCTTTTACGCGCCGGTCAAAGCCAACGATTACGGCTATGATTCCTGGGAAATGAACAGCATCTGCGATTGGCTGTATGATTGCTATAAAGCCGGCGCTCTCACCAGTGACAATACCGGCTTGCCGCTGGAAAAACTCGGTACCGGTGAATTCCTCGATCTGCTGATGGAAGCCATCGTGAACCGGCAGGGCATCGGCAAACTGCTGGCGGAAGGGCTCTACCGCGGCGCTCAACAGGCCCCCGCCGCTGCCCGGGCGCTCATCCGGCCCAGCGTCGCTCCGATAGGCCAGGCTTATATCTTTTCCCCCCGTGCCTATCCGATCATGGCGCTTTTTTATCCATTCGAACCCCGGGTACACCATGTCAATTACCACGACATAGCATTCTTGCATATACCATGGAACCAGGAACTGCGCGAACCCGGCTCGACCGGTGTTGACAACAAGCTGATTCGCCGGGTAGCCAGAGAGATGTGGAACAGTGAGGCAGCCGGCGATTTCTCCGGTTATGACGGCCAGGCCATGGCGGCCCGGACCATCCAGAACCGCACCTACATCAAGGAAAGTCTCGGCCTGTGCGATTGGGCCTATCCCATTTCCTATTCGTTCAATACTCCGGACCACTTCGGCGATCCGGATATCGAAGCCAAGCTCTTCACCGCCGTTACCGGCGTACCCTCTGAAAAGCTGGAAGAGATCGGTGAACGCATCTATAACCTGCAGCGGCTTATCTTGCTCCGGGAAGGGCGCCGGACGCCGGAAGCCGATTATCCCGCAGAATTCAACTTCACCGAGCCTCTGCAAAGCCCCATGCATACCGGGATCATGATACCCGGCCCCGGAGATACCGCCGTGGATACCAACGGCAGGACATTGGACCGCGGCAAGTACATGACCATGCTTAGAGAATTTTACCGGATCCGTGGTTGGGATGAAGTAAAGGGACTGCCGTGTAAAGAGACGTTGATGAAATTGGGGATTACTGATTATTCCCCGGACTGCGCCGTCTAGCATATTCATCTTTTCAGTCTCCCGGCAGTAACCATCTATACGCATCAACAAGCCGAAAAGGGAGACTGACAGGTGAAAAAAGAATATAGAGTCCTTATCGATGGCGAACTTCTCCCGTCACCGACCGGTGAGACGATGGAAGTCGTCAATCCCGCCAACGGCACGGTTGTCGGGCTTGCTCCTAAATGTACTCCTGCGGAGATTGACCGCGCCGTCAAAGCCGCCCGCCGTGCGGCTCCTTCCTGGGGTTGTATGTCTACCTCCGATCGGGGGAAAGTACTTCGTCGCATCGGCCAGGCCATCGCCGATCGGAGAGACGAACTCGCCCGGCTGGAGACGCAGCAGTACGGCGGCCCCCTCTGGAAAACAACCGGCTTCGATATGACCTTTATCCCGGAGATGCTGGACTACTACGCCGGTACCGCGAGGGCCATGGCCGGCATGACACTGCCCGTCGGCCCGACTTGCACTTCAATGACCATGCGTGAACCGCTCGGTGTTGTCGGGTTGATTACGCCCTGGAATTTCCCGCTCATCACTGTCATGGCCAAATTGGCCCCGGCGCTCATTATGGGCAATACCTGTGTGGTCAAACCGCCTTCCTGTGCGCCGCTGACCGCCCTGATACTCGGCGAGATTATCAATGAGGTCGGTATGGAAACCGGCGTGGTCAATATTGTCACAGGGCCGGGGGATACAGTTGGAGAAGCGCTCGTCAAACACCCTGAGGTGGACAAGATAGCCTTCACCGGGGATTCAACGGTGGGTAAACAGATCATGCGGCTTGCCAGCGATACCGTCAAGCCCCTGTTCATGGAACTCGGTGGTAAAAACGCCTTCATCGTTCTCCCGGATGCAGACATGAAAGCCACCGTCGAAGGGGCTGTCTGGGGCGCGTTTTATAACTCGGGTCAGAACTGTGCTTCCGTCGGCCGGTTCCTGGTTCATGAATCCGTGTATGATGAATTTGCGGAGAAATTCGTAAAAGCAACCAGGAAAATATCCTTCGGTGACCCCATGAAGATGGACACCATGATGGGCCCGATGGCATATAAAGGCCACCGGGACAGCGTGGAACGATACATTGAGCTCGCCAAAAAATCCGGTGCGAAGCTGCTGCTCGGCGGCGAGCGTCCTCAAACACCGGAAACAAAGGACGGCTATTTCGTCGCGCCGGCGATTTTCGGCAACTGCACCAACGATATGCAGTTCATGCGGGAGGAAATCTTCGGGCCGGTGGTGGGGCTGATCCCGTTCAAGACAGTGGAAGAAGCTGTCAACATCACCAACGATACCCGCTACGGCCTCTGCGCTTCTATATGGACGCAGGACCTGCGGACCGGCCTCACGATAAGCCGTCAGCTCAATACCGGCACTGTCTGGCTGAACCAGCACCTATGCATCGTTTTCGAGGTGCCGTGGGGCGGATTCAAAGAGTCCGGTTTTGGGAAAGAGAATTCGCTCTTGTGCCTGGAGGAGTACACCCGCATCAAGCATGTCTGGATAGACCTCGTCGGTCATCCGGCATCACCCTGGCACGATAAAGTTTAGTTCTTACGGTAATACCGCTTAACAAGGAAGGAAAGACGATGCAGAGATTCAAGATGTGGATAGACGGGAAATTCGATGATGCCGATTCCGGTAAAACGTTCACGACTAGGAATCCGGCCACCGGCGAGGAAGTTTCTGTAGTGCCGCTTGGTGACAGACCGGATGTGGACAAAGCCGTGACCGCGGCGAGGAAAGCTTTTCCCGCCTGGTCCAGGATGGCACAGGAAGACCGCTCGACCGTCGTTAACCGGATAGCCGATACCGTTGAAAAACATGTCCCGGAACTGGTGGCGCTGGAAGTGATGGAACACGGTTCTCCCAAATGGCTGGCAGAATCGATGCTGAAGTTCGCGGTCGGGAACATGAAGTTTGCCGCTTCCATTGGACGTAACCTCACCGGTCAGGTCCTTCCTCCGATTATGAATATGGGTGAACCCGGCCAGAAGGAGCCGAATGCCGTCTCCTACCTCAAGCGCGAACCTATTGGCGTCTGCGCCTTGATAACCCCATGGAACGTTCCCTCCCTGATGGTTGCCTCCAAGGTCGCTCCGTGCCTCGTAGCGGGTAATACCTGCGTGGTCAAACCACCGAGCATCAATTCCATGATAGGGCTGAAATGGGCGGAGATACTGGCGGAAGCAGACCTGCCTCCCGGCATCGTCAACTTCGTCACCGGCCCCGGCGGGACGGTCGGTAACGCGCTGGCTTCTCATCCCGGCGTTGATATGATTAGTTTTACCGGTAGTTGTGAGACCGGCAAGGACATCCTGGAAGCCGCCAGCCGTACGGTGAAACGCGTCCAGATGGAACTGGGCGGTAAAAACCCGGTCATCATCCTGGAAGACGCTGACCTGGATTACACCGCTGAACAACTCGTCGGTATTACCTTCCAGAACACCGCCCAGAACTGCGCTGCCCCTTCCCGTCTGTATGTCCATGAAAAGGTATACGACGGGTTCATTGAGAAGTTCGTTCATTATGTAAAAAAGATAAGAGTCGGCAACGGCGCCGTTGAAGGCACCACCATGGGCCCGCTCGTCAGCGAGGAGCACCGCGCCAAGGTAGAAGGTTATATCAAAGCTGGTATCACTGAAGGCGCCAAACTGGTGCTCGGCGGTGACCGGCCCTCCGACCCCACCCTGAAGAACGGCTACTTCGTCATGCCTACCGTTTTCAAAGATGTTGCCGAGCACATGAAAATAGCTCGTGAAGAAATTTTCGGGCCAGTGATTGGTTTCCATAAGTTCACTACGGATGAACAGGCTCTGCAGTGGTCGAATGACAGCATGTACGGGCTTTGCGCCTCGGTCTGGACCCGTGACCTGGCCCGCGGCCTCAAGCTGGTCAACCAACTGGAGGCGGGTTCTACATGGATCAACCAGCACATGAACCTGGTCACCGAGTTCCCCTGGGGAGGTTTCAAAGAAAGCGGCCTGGGCAAGGAGACCGGCGTACTGGGGCTGGAAGCCTATACGCAGTATAAGCTCGTCTGCTTGAAGTATATGTAGAGAAAAGCGGTATCAATAGATAGGCCGGGGAGCATTACTCCCGGTCTATTTGTTGATGAGACCTAACTTGCTCAGGCGGGACCGGATGCCGCCGGTCTTCCGGCCCAGCATTTCGGCCAGTTCCGAGACCT
>CAZQQL010000075.1:10176-15658 GCA_964595455.1 uncultured Dehalococcoidaceae bacterium | reverse complement strand
TGAAGGACTCTGCGAGCGGCGAGAGCAGAGGCATGCCAGGCTTCGACCATTTTCCGCACACGGGGCCGATCCGTCGAGACCGGCAGCGTTACCGGGAGCTGGGCATAGTACCCCTGATAGGCCGGCGTGATCTCCATGAACAGGGTACCGTCAGCCTCCAGCCGGTCAGACGTGGGATGAAACGACATGTTCATCGAGGAACCGGCGGCGTCGATAAGGTCGAAGGAGTATTCGCAGCCCATTTCATAGGCCGTTTTCTTGACCAGGGCGTAGATTTCGAACTCGCCCATGCCCGGTCTTATCGTTTTCCGGAGCAGTGAATAGACCGCATCGGCGATCCCGGCTGCCTGACGGGTCTTTTCTATCTCCTCCGGGCTTTTAAGCTCACGGAGTTTTTCGAAGATATACCCCGCATCGGTGAGAAGGTCTCCGAAGCGGTCTTTCAGGGCCAGGTACATCAGCACTGAGATACAACCTTGACCAACCAGGCCGATCCGGTTTCCGGTATGGCGTTGAGACAGTTCTTCGAGAACAGTCGAGGTCTGGTCGGCGGTTTCTTTCAGTTCCAGAAATTCGAGCGCTTCAACCGTCCGTGGAAGCTTGGGGTTGTTACGCTGGTTCAAGCCGGTCAAAAAAACCGGGAAACCTGCCCGTCCCATGACGCAGCAGCCGCCCCTTCCTGACCCGGTGACATAGCGGACATTGCCGCGATTGAAGTCATCACCCGCACCGATAACGAGGATACCATCGAATCCGTCCTTAACCATGAGCTCACGGACGGCCTGGTGGCGTCTTCCATATTCGGGTCCTGAGATTGCCATACTCCACCTCCCGGTAGTGGAAAGATCAGGCCAGACCCAGTTCCGCCAGTTTTTCAGGGGTCGGCACACCGTTTGTATCCCAGCCCATGTAGTAGTAATACCACTGACGAGCCTCGGCCATCGCGGCGCGGTCAGGAATCGGTTTGGTAGCCAGGACGCCATCGGTCTTGGGCTGGTAGTAACGCTCCGGCAACTCATCATCAGCGGCGGTGAGTCCTTCCCTCAGGTTAAAGAGCCGCATGAGGGTCAGTATTCTTTCCGACACCTGCAGCATTTCAACCCAACCGGTGTTCCAACCGGTGACGGCCTTTAATAGTCCGGCTTTTTGTTCATTATTGATATTGGGCATGAGGCAGATGACGAGATAATCATTCACCATGTTCAGGAGGTGGTTCAATTTAAAAAGACTCAGCCGTTTGGCGCTCAGTTCATCTTTTACCGGCTGGAGGATACCGAACTTGTTCAGATCAGGGAGACCCATGGGGCTGGTTCCGCCTCCAAACACAGAACAGTGGTCGGCGCCGTGCGGGTTCAGCATGTAGCCAATCCGGAGCTGCAGGGAGGCACGCGGGTCGTGCATGGCGGCATCGAGGCCTTTTACGGTCATGGCAATTCCCTCAGACCCGTGTCCGAGCCTTCTCGCCATACGCAGGCATCCTTCGGCCATAAAGTCGCCGATGCCTTGCCGATGAGCGATCATATCGAGGGCCTGGAGCATACCGGCGGCACTACCGAACGTAAGGTCAAGCGTGCCGGCATCCTTATCCGATATCAGGCCTTTCTCGCGGCATTCCATGGCGAAGGCGATGGTGCTGCCAGCCGAAATCGAGTCCAGTCCAAGGGCATTGCACCGCTCATGACCTTTACAAATAGCTTTCACGTCTTCCACACCGCAGTTGGAACCGATGGCGCCGATGGTCTCGTATTCTGGGCCTCCATAATCGGGATCGAAGGAATAGGGTCCATCAAACTTTATTACCTTCTTGCAGCGTACATTGCAGGCGAAGCAGCCTTCCATCTTCAGTCCAAACTGCTCTTTCATCACCACCCCGTTGATGAGCTTGACGGCAGGGAAGAAGCCGTCACGCTGGTTGCGCACGGGGAGGTCGCCGGTCTGTTCCTGCATCATCATTTCCGGCCCGCCGGTGCCATATTCCGAAAGGTGGTGCGGGCGGGAGATGAGTTCTTTCCTGAGGTCATTGACATAATCTTTATTTCTGATCTCCGGCAATTTGTGTCCCCGGACGGCGATGGCCTTGAGGTTTTTGGAACCCATCACCGCTCCGAGACCGCCCCGGCCGGCGGCATCGTTCAGACCGGTCATGATGCAGGCGTACCGTACCAGATTTTCTCCGGCAGGCCCGATACAGGCTACCTTTACATTCTGGTCATCCAGTTCGTCTCTTATCGACTGCTGGGTGGGCTTGGTTTCCTTTCCCCAGAGATGTCCGGCGTCTCTGAGTTCAGCCACACCGTCCTTGATCCAGAGGTAGACCGGTTTGGGGGCCTTACCTTCGACGATGATGGCATCAAAACCGGCGCGTTTCAGGTCCGCCATCCAGTAACCTCCGGATTCCGATTTGGCAATGCCGCCGGTCAGGGGAGATTTAGCGCCCACGCAATAGCGGGAAGCTCCCGGCAGGTTCAACCCGGTTACCGGGCCCAGGGCGAATATCAGTTTGTTTTCAGGACCCAAGGGGTCTGCCTGCGGTTTCATTTCTTTCCAGAGAAAGTGCACAATGAATCCTGCCCCGCCGATGTACTTCCGGGCGAGTTCGTAGGTCAATGGTTCAGCAACGACGCTGTTCTTTGAAAGGTCCACGCGCAGGATATTCCCGTTGTACCCTCCCATCGTGGGTTCAGGCGGAGGCGGCATTTCACCGGGAAGGGACGGACGTCTGTTCTGCTCCTGATTCACTTTTTCCTCAGCCATGAAACCCTCCTTAACAGTACCTTATATCCGGACTATTAGATTGGTTTTGGTGGATGTGAAAGTCTATCATAGTTATCGACCGTCTACAAGTACGTTCATTTTGTCAAAATAGTAGTTTAATGATATATTTTACTGAATGCAAGACAATGAGTCCCGTCCGAGCACAAAAATGAGTACTACGCTAAAACTAAGCCACCAATTCCAGCCATTTGCGGGCAACAGGGACACCATCGAGGTAGAAGGCGAAACCGTGAAGCAATGCCTGGACTACATGGTCTCCCTGTATCCGGTGTTCAAAGAATTGCTCTTCGATGGCGACGGGGCCCTGGCGGCGCTGGTAATCATGGAAGGCAAGACAATCGTGCCAAAGGATGTGGATGAGACGGTCACATGCCGGAAGGAGATAGTCGTTCTCCCCATGGTGCAGGGCGGCTAACGACCGAACCAGGCATCTCTCGTGGTGTCCGATCTCACTGGAAAGCATACAATCAACAACCGCTGCCTCTTTTCCAAAATCGCCGGCTTAAAGGAATATGTTCAATTGTAAATGTGGTTTATGGCAGGCCTTCCAGGTGAACCCTCCGTGTGATACGCTGCGCGGTATCAGCACCGCTGCCGTCCTGTCCACGCTGAGTGTCTGCCCGCCCATCTCAAATTCTATGTCACCGCCCAGTTCGTGCGGGTGCTGCCAGTCAGCCCCGATAAAGAGCACTACCATATCGCCGTCGTGTGCTGGCATCGCCGTCGCCAGTCCCGGTCCCGGCCGGTCAAAAACCCAGCTCGATTGAATCAGGGTTTTACAGCCGGGCACCAGTTCTTCGCTCATCATTGTCTGCCAGGGCTGCCGCCCCGCCTCGAACGCCTGGGTTGCGGGGGCCGGGCGGCGCACCATATACCTCGTATAGTCCGTACCCGGCGCCTCGGCGGCAATCGCCTCGCGGGCTTCCCTGCCTTCGATGTCCACCCAGCCATCGCGCATGTGTCCGGTACCCACCGTCAGGGTCATCTGTATATGGGGAGCCGAGTACTTTTTCCAGGTCAGCGGGCCGTGCCGCAACCAGGCGGGCACGAAAAGGCAGCTCGTCGTGTTGAACACCTGGGGCATGCCACCCATGCCGTATTCAATTTCCGCCCCCAGCGTACCGGGGTCAGCGATATCGGAGCCCAGATGCAGAACAAATTCATTACATCTGTGCATATGTTCCGGCGTATGGGGGTTGGGGTCCGGTATACCCCATATCCAGCCGAATTCGATGTAACAGCGGGCGTCCGGTACGAGGTCCCGGCTGAGGTAGGTCATGGAGGGATTCATGCGATTTTTGAGTTCATATTTGGGCCCGGCCTCGCGTATGGGCTCAGTCACCACGTATTTCCGATAATCATTCGTCATGCTACTTCCCCTGATATACATTCTCTCCCGAGACGGAAACATTATATCACGTCTTTAGGGCTCTTCCGGCCATGACTTCAGCCAGACTTGAAAAAAAAGAGGCCTCCGTCAAACGGAGGCCTCTTTGCAGGTTCCAGTTCGGGAGAGACTAGTCTCGCATCATGTTCCAGCCATACTTCAGGACAAAGACCATGATGATAACAGCAGCCAGCGCTATCAAGGCGATAATCCACCAGGCAGGACCGCTGTCATCGTCCGGGGTGATGCCCGAATCTGCGGTTTCCATCGTCCCGGAGTCGCCCTGGGCAGACACGGGGTCACTGTTGACTTGGTGTGAAACCGTTTCGGTCATAGTCGGTCCCGGACCGCTGGTTGAAGCGGGTTCAGTTGCCGTTGCAGAAGGTCCTGCTGAAGTCGGAGCCGATTCAACCGCTTCATCGTTGACGATGATCGAGAACATAGTGAAGTGGCTCACCTTAGCACTCAACTCGCCTGTTACCGGGTCCACGGTGGTTTCGAGGGTCACCCATGTAGAACCGTCCCAGTAGGCAATCGAAAGATTTTCTCCGGATAGCCCTTGAGGCACCGGCATTGTCAGATCGATAGCCGGTTCGAACGTCGCACCGTCAGGCCCGAAATCGTAAGCTAACGCGATAGTACCGGCGGGTGGCGGCGCTAGGGGCACAAGTACCGGTTCCGCGGTGATGGCCGTCAGGGGTTGTCCAGCGGCATCGACCATTTTCGTACCAGCGGTTATTTTGAGAGAAGCATCCTGGTTTTCTGTGGTGAGTGTGACATCCGCAGAAACTGTGCCTTCTTCATCCAGTGCAAGCTGAGTTCCGGTCTCGCTGAATCCGGAAGGAGTGACCGGTTCGTATACGGGTTCAGGCTCCGGTTCAGGTTCAGGCTCTGGTTCAGGCTCCGGTTCCGGATCTGGCTCCGGTTCAGGCGAAGGAGATGGCGCCGAGTACGCCGGCGGCTGGGCTGCTCTATTGATCGTTAAGGTGTAGTTGGTCGTTGTGTATCCGGCCTTTTCGACCTGGATAGTAACGACGTTGGCGCCAACGGCCAGAGCAACAACTTTATTGTCTCCGGACGCGACGACTTCACTGGCGCCGGCGGGGTAGTAGGTGATGGTAGCGCCGTCCAGAGTGGCGACTAGAGTTACACTGGACTCTGAATTAGCAGCAGCGAGGGTATAGGTATAGGTTCCCGCGGCATAGGCAGGATTCAGTGAAGCTGCCAGATTTTCCGCCAGGGAGGTCAGGTTAGCAACTCCGTCATAGAAAGTGACTACCAGATCAGCCTGGGAGTAGTCGGCAACATCAGCGGCAGACC
>CAZQQL010000075.1:0-10076 GCA_964595455.1 uncultured Dehalococcoidaceae bacterium | reverse complement strand
GCTCATTGGCGACGGTGTAATGGGTATCCTCCGTCATGGCGGCATCGGTGATGACGAAGGTCTCACTGGTCAACGTCAGGGTGGATGTGGTGGTTATGGTACCGTCATTGGCGGGCATGGTTTCAAGGAAGGACTCTGTGCTCCAGGCCAGGACCGTGGGATCATAGAATGTGACCACCAGATCAGCCTGGGAGTAGTCGGCAACATCAGCGGCAGACCCGCCGGTGAAAGCGGCATCGAGGAAGGTGATGGTCAGGTTGGCGATGCTGTCCGCTGAAGCATGGGCGTCAGCGGTACCGGAGAGGGTAACGGTAGCCGTGGTCGCGGAAGTACCGGTCACCACGACGGAAAGACCGGCGGGCTCATTGGCGACGGTGTAGTGGGTATCCTCCGTCATGGCGGCATCGGCGATGACGAAGGTATCGGCAGTCAGCGTGAGTGTCGAGGTAGTCTCAATCGTACCGTCATTGGCCGGCATGGTCTCCAGGAACGAAGTTTCGTCCCAAGCAATTGTACCCGCGGCCAACGCTGGTAAGGGGGATAACAAGTTAAAGCAGAGCATTACTACCAGCGCTAAAAGCACCCGAGATATAGTTTTCCAGTGTTTCATAGTTCCTCCCTAACTTAAAAATACAAGCACAGACAGACCGCAAGTTTCCTTTTGAATCAATACGGCGCTATCAACTCAATCTGATAATAGGGAATGGACTCTAATCATTGAAGCCGGAAATAACGCAAACGAACTAACAGTGAAAACCCAAATTTATACCCAACCATAAGAGTTCAGCAAAACTTATGAAATCATAGTGGCGGACACTGAAAAATCTATATCCCGGAATATCCTGCATTTACCGGGTTTAACAGTGGAGAGACGTAATCTCGGCGACAGAACTCCCGATACCGCCCGATACTCCACCTATCTTACCCGGTGTTCCGGTAGACCGGTGTACGGCCGCATGGTACCATTAATATGTCATATCCTTAAAAATCGGAAGGAGAGAATCTGAATGGGAGGAGATAGAAACGTGGTCTGAAGCTGGTAGATAGGCATATTGTCCGGGGGCTAGCATTATTCGAAGAATCAATCCCCACCCTGAACACTCAAGGATTCATAGATAAAGCAGTCCAGAACAAGGCTGTTACCTCACTTCATAATCGTTCTTCCCCCTCGCAGGTTTCTTTTCACCGCGCCGGTGCAATCCGGCAAGTACATTCCCCCGCCTCAACAACAATATCAAGAATAGCGTACGTCTTCCGTACCCTGGACGGTTCGTGCCTTTTTAACCTGTCTTCATGCCCGCTGACCGCCGAGCATGATTACTGTCAACAATCCTATCGAACTTGAGAAAGAGCGTGTGCTTGACCGTATCGGTTACGGCCAGGCCGCCAACCCCTCTCCCCGGATCGTCTCGATGGTAGAGGACTACGTGGAACACTACCACGATTTTGTCGTCCCTTCCTACTCCTACGTTGTCAGGCCGGTCCTGGGCGGGGGAGGAAAGCAGACAGACATCGGAGCTTCGGGGAAACTTGAAAGCGCCGTCCTTGCACGACTGATGACGCGGTGCGAATACGCGATCATCTTCGCGATGACCATCGGCGACTACCTGGAGCAGATCAGCGCTCAACTTTCCCAGAACAACATGGTGCTGCAGTCAACTGTGCTGGACGCCATCGGCTCGGGAGCAGTTGAGAAATTCGCCGCCATTTTCCAGGAAACCGTGAACGAAATGGCGGCCGCGCGGAGAATGGTGGCGAGCCGCCGCTTCAGCCCTGGTTACTGCGATTGGGACGTCAGCCAGCAGACCATTATCTTCGATGCCCTCGGTGATGATACAGCCGGGGTCGAACTGACCGCGAACATGCTGATGATGCCGAGAAAGTCGATCTCCGGCATAATCGGCATCGGGCAGCCGGGGCGTGACATAGAAAAATATAACCCGTGCACCACCTGTGGAAAGAGGGACTGTCCGGGAAGAAGGAAATAGAGTATAAGATGATTCGAAAAGGACTCGCCGGGGGACAGTACCAGCCTCTCACCCCCGAAGGCATCGCCCGTATCGACGAAACAGTATTCACAATCATAGAAGAAATCGGATGGGAAATCCATTCGCAGCAGGCGCTCGAAGCCCTGAAAAGAGCCGGGGCCACGGTGGACAGAGAAAAACGCCGGGTCCGGTTCACGCCGGAACGGGCGCGGGAGCTCATCTCACAAACTCCCTCAGAAATCGTCCTCTGCGGACGTGATGAGAAGCACGACATCCACCTGGGCGGCAAGCGTGTCTACGCCGGTACCGGCGGCACCGCTCTCAATGTGTACGAGCCAGCCACGGGCGCCACCCGGCAGGCCACGTTGAAGGACCTCAAAGACATCACCCGACTGGTGGACGCCCTCGACAACATACACCTGCTCTTGCTTCCAACGTATCCCAATGACCTGCCTGTAGAGCAGGTAGACGTCAACCGGTTCTTTGCCGGTCTCGATAACACCACCAAGCACGTCATGGGCGGTGTATACACCCTTGACGGCATGCGGGAAGTCATCAGGATGGCGGAAGCGATAGCGGGATCGCCGGAAGCCCTCCGGGAAAGGCCGATTATTTCCCTGATCACCTGCGTCATCAGCCCGTTCCTGCTGGACGCAAAATACGGCGATTTCATCGTAGCCGCCGCTGAAGCCGGCATTCCGGTCGTGTGCCCTTCGGAACCGCTGTGCGGCGCAACATCCCCGGTGACGCTGGCAGCCAACGTGGCTGTCCAGACGGTCGATTCCCTCATCGGCGTTATCCTGGCGCAGGCCGTCAATCCCGGGACGCCGGCGGTATTCGGGTCCGTGGCCACCAATACGGACTTGAGGGACTACAAGTATATCGCCGGTTCCGTGGAAATGGGGCTGCTCAATGCGGCCGGGGCCCAGATGGCGCAGCACTATAAACTCCCTTACTACGCTACCGGCGGCATGACGGACTCCAAGACACTGGATACCCAGGCTGGTTATGAGTCCGCTATTACCAACCTCCTTTGCGCCCTGGCCGGTTCCAACTTCATCCATGACGCCGCCGGCCTGATGGAGTTTGCGATGACGGTGTGTTATGAGAAATACGTTATCGACGACGAGATACTCGGCATGGTCATGCGGGCCGTGGACGGCATCCGCGTCGATGACGAAACACTGGCCTACGACCTCATGAAAGAGGTCGGACCGGGCGGCAATTTTGTCACGGCCCGGCACACTCGCCGGTTCATGCGTAAGGAGCACTACCAGCCGCTCATCAGCGACCGCAACAGCCGAGACCGCTGGGAGGCCGCGGGCTGCAGGACCACCTGGGAGAAAGCCGCGGAAAGAGTGAAGGAAATCCTCGGAGCGCCCGCTCATCGGCTACCCGACGAAATCAGGGAGAAGGTCCTCGCGGAAACGCCGGGGATCGTGGAACAAACATGACCTTCATGGCGGAGAAAATCTCTCCCCGCCTCTCTTTGGAAAGAGAGGCGACAGATGGAGCAGAAAGACAATCAAGCAGGAGAGGAGCAACCGAATTGTCCCAGGACATTATCGAAAGAATAATAACAAATGTCATCCAGGGCCGGGTCACCATCGAGGATGAAGGTTTGGATGAGGAACTCTCCGGCACGCCCGGCGTGACGGAGCTTGTTCAACAGGCGCTGCAGGACAAAATACCCGTCAGAAACATCATCAATAACGGACTGACCGCCGCCATGGAGCAGGTCGGGACGAAATTCGAGAACGAGGAATACTATATTCCGGACATGCTGGCTTCGGCCGAAGCCGTTGGGGCGGCCATGGAGTTACTGGAACCCTACATGGAAGGCAGCGGCGTGGAATCGAAAGGGAAAATCCTGTTCGCTACGGTCAAAGGCGACCTTCACGATATCGGAAAAAACATCGTCGCGATCCTGCTGCGGGGCGCCGGTTACACGGTAACAGATATCGGCAACGATATCGAAGCAGAGACCATCGTCGAGGCCGTCAGGAGGGAGAAACCGGATATACTGGCGCTTTCCGCCCTGCTGACCAGCACGATGAGCGGGATGAAAGACACCATCAAAGCACTTGAAGCTGCGGGTATCAGGGACAGCGTCAAGGTCGTTGTCGGCGGTGCGCCGGTATCGCAGGAATATGCGGACAGTATCGGCGCGGACGGATACGGCGCGGACGGATTTCATGCCGTGGCGGTGGTAACACGTCTGAACGGGGCCAGAACGTAGACCGGACACGGTATCCGGAAGAGGAGGAACGAATGCCCAGAGAAGGAATTCTGATTAAAGAACCATTGAAAAGACTGAGCCGGGAGCAGGTGCGGCAGGTGCATGAAGCTTCCATCCAGATACTGAATGATCCGGGGCTGCTGTGCTACAACCGGCGGGCGGCGGAGATATTCCGGGAGCACGGGGCGACGGTAGCGGATGTGCCCGGAGCAACGAGCCCTTCCTGGGTCATCAGGATACCGGAAAAGATGGTGACCGAAGCGTTGAGGACCGCGCCTTCCACCGTCGTACTCGGGGCCAGAGACCAGGCAAAGTCGCTGGTCATGAAGGGCGACGAGCCGAGGGTCTACCTGATAACCGGTTCCGAGACCAATATCTGGCTGGACACGGTATTCGAGAGCTATGCCAGTGAAAAAGACCCGTCCAAAAAGGCGGAACTTCCCGAGTTCAAGCCGCGCCGCGGCACAGTGGCGGACCTCTGCGCTTCCGCCCATATCTGCGAACTACTCGATACCGTGGACGGCTACATTCGTACGGTCAACATCCAGGACAAGGACATTACCGAAGACAACAAGGACGTCAACAAGTACTTTGCGTCACTGAACAATACCACCAAGCACATCATGGCGGGGCTGACCAGCCTTGACCAGCTCGATAACGTGGTCAGGATGGCGGAGATCATCGCCGGCGGAGCGGACAAGCTGAAGGAAAACCCGATCATCTCCTTCATCACGTGCCTGGTCAAGAGCCCGCTGCAGTTCGTGGACGACACCACGGAAACCTATATCGAGTTATGCAAGCGCGGGCTGCCGGTGGTCGTATCGTCCTCGCCTCAGGCGGGGACCTCGGCGCCTATCAAGGAAGCCGGCATACTGGCGCAGATCAATGCGGAAGTGCTGGCGGGCATTACCCTGGGGCAGCTCGTCAATCCCGGCACGCCGGTCCTGTACGGCAGCGTTCCGGTGCGGGCCCGCATGGACACCCTGGGGGATTCCTACGGTTCCATAGAAACGACGCAGTACAACATAGATTGCGCCCAGTTGGCACGGTTCTATCACCTGCCGAATTACTCTACATCCGGCGTGTGCGATTCCAGGATACCCGGGCAGCAATCCACGGTGGAACGGCTGTTCTCGGACATACTGGTAACGCTGAGCGGGCCGCAGTTCCTGCATTGCGCCTTCGGGCTGCTGGACTGCAACTCGGTATTCTCGCCGCTGCAGACGGTCCTGGATGACGCCCATTTCACCATGCTCAAGTACTTCCTCAGGGAGCCCAAGGTGGGACCGGCGGAACTGGAAACGGTGAAACAGCAGATCATCGCTACAATCGCGACGCAACAGAAGATGTTCATCAACTACGTACGGCCGGTGATGCGGAGCGGCGAGCTTTCACCGCCTTACCCGTTCGAAGGCGACCTGCAGACGGACAACGTGTTCAAGCTGGCCGACGAACGGCTGCGGGAACTTTTAGCGAAACCGGTAGAGCACATCGACGAGGCGAAGACCGAGACACTATTCAAAGAAATACCCGGCCTGCTGCCCAGGCTGAATGTATACAAAGGAGGTAATTAGCGCCATGAGTGCGAAATTACTCGCGAAAATCAAGGAAAATGTCATCCAGGGACGGAAGACGAAGGACGATATCGGCATCGACGAGTCCCTGACCGGGACGCCCGGCGTTATCGAACTCGTCCAGCAGGCCCTGGAAGAGGATATTCCTGCCCAGGAAATCATCACGGAGGGCATGACGGCGGGCATGAGCGTGGTCGGCGAGAAGTTCTCCACCAAAGAGTATTTCATACCGGACATGCTCGCTTCCGCCGAGGCTGTTGGCGCGGCCATGGAAGTACTCAAGCCGCACCTGGAAAAGGCAAATATCGAGACCAAAGGCAAGTTCCTTATCGCCACCGTGAAGGGCGATATCCACGATATCGGCAAGAACATCGTCGCCATTCTCCTCAAGGGGGCCGGCTATGAGGTGAAGGACATTGGCATCGATGTCCCGGAAGACCGCATCGTGGAAGCGGTCCGGAAAGAAAAACCGGATTACCTGGGTCTTTCCGCCCTGCTCACCACGACAATGACGGAGATGCCCGTCGTCATCGAAGCGTTGAAGGAAGCCGGGCTGAGAGACAGCGTCAAGGTGCTGCTCGGCGGCGCCGCTGTTTCCGATGAGTACGCCCGGGAGATCGGGGCTGATGCTTTCTGCGCGGACGCTTTCCAGGCGGTGAAGACAATGGAAGCGTTAGAAGCGGCGGCGAGGTAAGACGCACCTGCTTTTTCAGACAAGACAAGGGAGAGGAAATAATGACGGCAATAGCTGGAGTGGTATCACTGAACAAGGAAAAAATCGAGGGCGGCGCAGCCCAGGTGGAGGAGATGCTCGAACTGATGCGGCACCGCGGGCCTGACAGTACCGGCGTCCGCCTGCTGCCGGAAGGCACGGCGGCGCTGGGGGCTGCGGGCATCAACCTGAGTCCGGCCCGCACACGGTGCACATCGATAGACACGGCGCCCTACATAGTTTTCGATGGCGAGCTGTTCAACAGCTGCGCCGAGGGGCAGACCGACCTCGAGGTTTTCCATGAATATTATCGAAAATATGGCAAAGACTGTTTCAAGTACCTGGACGGCAGCTATGCCTGCGCGGTCATCGATGGCGATGAGGCTTTCATCGCGCGAGACCATGTTGGAGCCAGGCCGGTCTTTTACGGATCGGAAAACGGCCTATTCTGCTTCAGCAGCGAGATGAAAGGGACCATGGGCGACATCCGCTTCGACATTCACGAGCTCGAACCCGGCCATCTCTACAGCACGAAACGCGGGCTGCAGCCTTTCGATGCCTTTATCCCGGAGGTGCCGGAGGCGGAGAACCTCGAGCAGGCCACCGGGGTAGTGCGCGAACTGATGATAAAAGCCGTTGAAAAACGCATGGACGGCCTGAACGCCATTTCCCTCAGCGGCGGCCTGGACAGCTCCATCGTGGCGGCCATCGCGAAAGAATACAACCCGGACATCCATCTTTTCACCGGGACCATCGAGAGCGCCGACGCCCCGGACCTTCCGAACGCCATACTGATGGCCGAATTCCTCGGGCAGGAACACCATATCTACCGTATCACGGATGAAGACATCGCCGATTTCATCCCGGAGGCGATCTGGTACCTCGAAAGCTTCGATGAGGACTGCATTAGCGGGATCATCGCCAACTATCATGTTTCCCGGATGGTGAAAGAATATTCGAACAACGTCATGGTCGGGGAAGGCGCCGACGAGCTTTTCGGGGGTTACCGGATGGTGTTGAAAAACCCGAAGGTCACCAGCAGCGCCCAGCGCGAAGAACTGGCGAAAAAACTCCTTGAGATTTCCTACAACACCGCTCTCAGGCGGCTGGACAGGGGATGGATGGCCAACAGCGTCAACTATCAGACGCCGTTCCTGGACACCGCCGTCCTGGCCTTCAGTCAGAAAATACCCATGGAATGGAAGATCTACGGTGAAAAGCAGACGGAGAAATACATCCTGAGGGAAGCCTTCAAGGACATGCTGCCGCCGGAGATCTATGGGCGTGAAAAGCTGCGCTTTTCCATGGGCACCGGCATCGACGATGTCATGGACCGGCTGGTTTCCCGGATTGTAGACCCCGCGCTTTTCAAGGACTACACCACATCTTACTGCGGTCTGCCCTTCGCCAGTTTCAAGGAAATCTACTACTATGATGAGTTCCTCAGGCAGTTCCCGTCCACCTATGAAAAGCAGACGATACGCTGGGACCCATTCAAGTAGCTGATCCCGGGCAGGCATTCCGGGCATCACGCCCGGATGCACGCCGAACATATACGCACTATCATCACCGGTATATCCGGTGCAGCCACTCTCATTCAATTTTGAAAAACATACCAGGGGAACGAAGTTCATATTTCAAATACGGAAAACGGTTACCGTAAACCGTTAAGAAAGGAATAACATGTGCGGCATCGCCGGATGTTTCGGAATACAGGACACGGAGACAATAAATAGAATGCTGGACGCGCTGCCTCACCGCGGCCCGAACGATAGGGGCCTCCGTGTCCACGGGGACATGGTTTTCGGGCATACGCGGCTCTCCATCGTCGATGTGAGGAAAGGGCACCAGCCTATACTGGCTGACGGAGGCCGGCGCGGCATTATCTGCAACGGGGAGATATACAATTACAGGGAACTGAAGAAAGAGCTGACCGGAAGATATGCTTTTTCCACAGATTCCGATACCGAGGTTATCCTCCATCTCTACAAAGAAAAGGGGCCGGCTTGCGTTAAAGACCTTGACGGCATGTTCGCTTTTGCCATTTTCGACGGCGACGAGTTCATGCTGGCGCGTGATCCAATCGGCGTCAAGCCGCTTTACTACGGCTATGTTGATGGTAAGATGTACTTCAGTTCCGAGCTTGGAGCGATGAGCCTGGCTGGAGTGGACGAGGTCCACGAGTTTCCAGCAGGTAATTACTATACTCCCGCCGAAGGCTTCGTGAAGTACTATGATATCCCCCCGGTGGAAGACAGCCTTCTCGCTGACGCGGATGAGGCCTGCGATGTCATCCGCACAACATTTGTCAGCGCGGTCAGGAAGCGGTTGCTGGCCGATAAGGAAATACATGTCGGTTCCTTCTGCTCCGGCGGCCTGGATTCCAGCCTGGTTGCCGCTATCGCCGCGGAAGAAATGCCGCATCTGCATACCTTTGTAGTAGGCATGAAGGATGTCGACGGTGTGGAAAGTGACGATCTCAAAGCGTCCCGCATTGCCGCGAAGCATATCGGCTCCACGCACCACGAGCTCGTGTTTACCGAGGACGAATACTACGAGGCACTGCCGCTGGTCATCAGGAAACTTGAGACCTACGACCCTTCCCTGGTGCGTTGCGCCGTCCCGTGCTACTTTACCTGCAAGCTCGCCACCGAGTATGTGACGGTCGTCCTGACCGGCGAAGGCGCGGACGAGATATTCACCGGCTATCACTACATGAAGCATTTCCCCAGGCACAAGCTCAATGAAGAAGGCCGCCGGTGTATTGCCAATCTGCATAATATCAACCTGCAGCGGGCCGACCGCATGGGCATGCTGTTCAGCCTGGAGCTGCGCGTGCCGTTTCTGGACACTGCGATGATCGACCTGGCCATGAAGATACCGCCGGAACTTAAGATCAAGGAATCCGAAAAGGTAGGAGCGAAAATAGAGAAATGGATACTGCGCCAGGCTTTCCAGGATACCGGCTACCTGCCGGATGATATCCTGTGGCGCTATAAAGTACAGTACACGCAGGGCGCCGGCTGCGAGGACCTCGGAGAAAGGTTAGCCGAGCAGGAAATCTCCGATGACGAATACGAACGCATCAAGGCAGAAAACCCGATGGCGGTCATCAACAGCAAGGAAGCCGCTTACTACTTCAAGCTCTTCCGAAAGTATCACCCTCAGGACTCGGTACTCGGATCAATCGGTATCTGGACGGGGTTTGGTTTCGCGGAGGAGCGTGAAAAAGTTCGCGGCACCATGGACGGCGACCTGAAACATGTTCCTCTGGGCTCCGGCACCCCGGGAAAATAACGGAGGGGGAAATGGAAGAAAGACCCCTCCGTAGTGGAGAGAGAGAAGAAAAACACCCAGAGATGTTGATTGTCAATCATCAAGTCCGGGATACCAGATTCGTAAGGAATTCGTTGATAAATGCCGACACTTTTTCCGGATAACGCTGCTCCAGCGGTCCTTTTTGTCCTCCAAGGATGGCACAGCGGAGCGTAGTACCGTGTACCTTCAGGCCCTGCTTCTCCGCTTCGCGTTGCATGATTCCGGCAGCTCCCGGGGACAGCCAG